>JAYMNP010000001.1:3640000-3940000 GCA_036941025.1 Lachnospiraceae bacterium JLR.KK002 | reverse complement strand
AACAGCAAAGAAGATACGGGAACCATTATGTATTTTGTAATCCGGAAATACCAGGAGGTAATAAATTGAGCAAAGTATTGATTATTGAGGATGAAGTGGCAATCGCCGATCTGGAAAAAGATTATCTGGAGCTGAGCGGCTTCCATGTGGAAATTGAAAATAACGGCAATCAGGGCCTCGCACGGGCGTTAAGCGAAGAATTTGACATGTTCATTCTGGACTTAATGCTGCCGGGGGTAGACGGATTTGAAATCTGCAAAAAAATCCGGGAAAATAAAAATACCCCTATTTTAATGGTATCCGCCAAAAAAGACGACATTGATAAAATCCGCGGCCTGGGACTGGGCGCAGACGACTACATTACCAAGCCCTTTTCCCCCAGCGAACTGGTGGCCAGGGTAAAAGCTCACCTCTCCCGCTACGAACGCCTGATCAACAGCAGCATTCAGGAAAATGACGTCATCGAAATCCGCGGCCTGAAAATTGACAAAACAGCGCGCCGGGTATGGGTTAATGATGAAGAAAAACAGTTTACCACCAAGGAATTTGACCTGCTCACATTCCTTGCTCAGAACCCCAACCACGTATTCTCCAAAGAAGAACTGTTCAGCCAGATCTGGGATCTGGAATCGGTGGGAGATATTGCAACCGTCACCGTACACATTAAGAAAATACGGGAGAAAATCGAATTCAGCACCACCAAGCCCCAGTACATCGAAACCATATGGGGCGTAGGCTATCGGTTTAAGGTATAAATTATGACAGACATCATATACGAAGACCAGGACATTATTGTCTGCCATAAAATGCCGGGAATCCCCGTACAGACTGCCAGAACCAGCCAGTCCGATATGGTGAGTATGCTGCGGAATTATTTTGCAGACAAAAAGGAATCCTCAGACGTGTTCATTATCCGGCGTCTGGATCAGCCTGTGGAAGGGATTATGGTATTTGCCAGAAACCGGCAGGCCGCAGCCATACTGAGCCGGCAGGTACAGGAAAAAACAGTAAAAAAGGAATACCTGGCACTGGCAGAAGGCATCTTTTCAGAGTCTTCCGGTATTTTGGAGGACTGGCTTTTACGAGATGGAAAAACCAACACATCCCAGGTAGTTTCCAAAAACACCAAAGGCGCTAAATCAGCCAGACTTTTTTATGAAGTACAGCGTGTATTTCATGAAACGCCTTATTCCAAAGGACCGGTCAGTCTGCTGAATATCCGTCTGGACACCGGACGCCATCATCAGATTCGCGTGCAGATGGCTCACGCAGGCCATCCCCTTCTGGGCGACAAAAAATACAACAAAAACTGTCCGCCAGGTTATCTTCCGGTGGGACTTTGCTCCATCCGGACGTCATTTCAGCATCCCTCCACGGGAGCACCTGTGGAATTCTGCGTTCAGCCCATGGGAAAACTGTTTGCAGAACTCATGTAACATCTGCCTGGCATGGAACATTCAACCAGGCCTGTGTTTCCCGCATAAAAGACGGAAAATACCGCATACTGATTTCATGAAAACAGAAGCAAAAGAAAGTATGCGGAGCATAGGAAAAGTTCTGGGAATTACTCTGGCTGTTTACGCCGGCCTCCGCTGGCTGTTTCCGCTGGTAATTCCTTTTTTTGCTGCTTTTTTGCTGGCAAAACTCCTGAACCCGCTCACCGAAAAACTGGAGAATAAATTAAAACTGAAAAGAGGTATATGGGCTTCCCTGCTGGTAGGAATCCTGTTATTGCTCCTTGGGCTGGCAGTATTCTTTTTCCTGAAAACCCTCCTGGAGCAGCTCAGGAATATAATGGAACAGTTTCCGAGCTACAAACAACAGGCCGGCGTGTTCTGGGAGGAATGCTGCTGCCAGATTGAAAACATTACCGGTATCAAAGCCGAACTGATTCAAAGCAGGGTGGAAAAGCAGCTTCCGTCACTCATAAACCATGCAAAAACAAACATGCTTCCCACGGTAATGAACGGAACCATTTTGTATGCCAAAAACCTGTTTGTGTTCCTGGGCGTCTTTTTTGTAATCATCATCAGTACTATTCTGATACTGAAAGACTACAGGAATATGCGCCAGGCACTGGAGCGTCATCCTGTAGGAAACATGGCTCTGAACGTCTGCCGCAGGACTTACGAAGCCGGAGGAGCCTATGTCAGATCTCAGCTCATCATCATGGTAATCATCACGGTCATATGTGTGGCGGGACTGTACTTTTCCGGAAATGAATATGCACTGCTGGCGGGATGCGGTATCGGTATCTGCGACGCCATGCCCTTTCTGGGAACCGGAACCATTTTTGTACCCTGGGCTGTCATTGAACTGGTGCAGGGAAAATACATGCTGGCAGCCATTTATACCATTATTTACACCATATGTACCCTCATGCGCGAAATTCTGGAGCCAAAACTTCTGGGTAATAAACTGGGTATGCATCCCCTGGCAGTAATCGTAACCATGTATGTGGGCCTGGAGATTTACGGACTGTGGGGATTTGCTCTCGGCCCCCTTTCCTACATTTTAATAAAGGAAATCTATCTGGTGACTTGACAATCCGTATAATTTGTCTTAGAATAACCATTACCAACAAACACAGAAAACTGGCGAAGAAAAGGATCAGTACGGACAGGAAGATGTACAGAGAAGAAATCATCGGTGAAAGATTTCCCATACCAGTGTCCGGAACCCGCCCTGGAGCCGCGTATGAAAATACGACGTAGTGCCGCGTTAAGGCCATTGAGCGAACAGCAGTTTTGCTGTTAATAAGGGTGGTACCGCCGGATTTCCGGTCCCTGAGGGGATTGGATATCCGGCTTTTTTTATCTTAACTGTTTGCAATCTGAAAAGAAAAGGAGAAAACATCATGGCAAAGGACAAAAAATTAGTGGAAGCCATCACATCCATGGATGTGGATTTTGCACAATGGTATACGGATGTGGTCAAAAAAGCAGAACTGATTGAGTATTCCAGCGTAAAGGGCTGCATGGTAATCAAACCTGCCGGTTATGCCATCTGGGAAAACATCCAGAAAGAACTGGACCGGAGATTTAAAGAAACAGGGGTGGAAAACGTATATATGCCCATGTTTATTCCGGAAAGCCTGCTGCAGAAAGAAAAGGACCACGTGGAAGGATTTGCACCCGAAGTAGCCTGGGTAACCCACGGAGGCCTGAATCCGTTACAGGAAAGAATGTGTGTCAGACCCACCTCAGAGACACTGTTCTGCGACTTCTATGCAAATGACATCCAGTCTTACCGCGATTTGCCCAAATGCTACAATCAGTGGTGCTCTGTTGTCCGCTGGGAAAAAGAGACCAGACCTTTCCTGCGCTCCAGAGAATTCCTCTGGCAGGAAGGCCATACAGCCCATGCCACAGCAGAAGAAGCCGAAGAACGAACCCTTCAGATGCTGCACCTTTACGCTGATTTCTGTGAAGAAGTACTGGCAATGCCGGTAATCCGCGGGCGGAAAACAGACAAAGAAAAATTTGCCGGCGCAGAAGCAACCTACACCATTGAAGCGTTAATGCACGATGGAAAGGCTCTTCAGTCCGGCACCAGCCACAACTTCGGAGACGGATTCGCCAGAGCATTCAACATTCAGTACACGGACAGAGACAACAAACTGCAATATGTACACCAGACTTCCTGGGGCATGACTACCCGCCTGATTGGCGCAATTATCATGGTACACGGAGATGATTCCGGCCTGGTGCTCCCACCGGAAATCGCACCGGTTCAGGTTATGGTGATTCCCATTCAGCAGCATAAGGAAGGGGTTCTTGACAAGGCTGCCGAATTAAAAGACACATTGAAGCAGGCAGGCATTCGTGTGAAAATGGACGACAGCGACAAGAGTCCCGGCTGGAAATTCTCTGAACAGGAAATGCGCGGAATCCCCATTCGCGTGGAACTGGGCCCCAAAGATATCGAAGCCGGAAAATGCGTACTGGTACGCAGGGACACCAGAGAAAAAATCGAATGTGCACTGGAAGATACGGCCGCAACTGCAAAAGAACTTCTGAAAACCATTCAGAAAGATATGTTTGAACGGGCTAAGAATCATCAGCAGTCCCATATTTCAGATGTAACATCCTATGACGCCTTCAAAGACGCTGTGGAACAGAAACCCGGATTTATACGTGCCATGTGGTGCGGCAATGCGGAATGTGAAAATAAAATAAAAGAAGACACAACAGCAACTTCCCGCTGTATGCCCCTGGAAGAACAGAAGGCCGTTTCCGACGTATGCGTCTGCTGCGGAAAACCGGCTCATAAACTGGTTTACTGGGGAAAAGCATATTAGAATAAAACATTTTCGCCCGGTCTCAGTCTGCCCGGCAGGCTGGGTTCTGGCGAAGAAAAAATATCCAACAACTAAAAGGCTGCACCGATATCAACTTCATCTGGTGCAGCCTTCTATGCTATGTTGTCCATGGGACTCTACCTCATTCTTTCTGAAATCCTGATTCCTTTCCTGGAAATTTTGCTACCTCTGAGTCAAATGGTATGTATCCATATATGAACGAATCCAACTGGAATATCATACACTCTTTTTCTTTGATTGCTAACTCAGGGCTTCTCTTGAAATTCCTCCTGATTTCTCCTTTTTCTTAAACCTTTCTGTCCGGACTTCTGAATCTGTAAATCCTCTGTTAAATCCTGTACAGAACATCTCATATCCGCTTCCGTCTCATCCTGTTTCCCCATTCCGAAAATATAAGTTCGGATGTTACCACTTATGCTCATATCCGTTTCACGTCTGAACCGTCCGGAATCATCCAGATTAAATACCAGCAATTCGGATAATAACCTTATTATAATTTCCCATTCCGAAAACTCCATTTCTGATTTCAGCTTCTGAAAATAATTCTGTTTCAGAAATTCAACTTCCGACCATACATTTCAAAATTCCTTATTGGAAAGATTTCATTTCTGTCTGTCCTGTATCTCCTCTGCCTGTAAACTGAGAAGATTTCATTTTCCTCTTCTGGTGGTCCGTACCTCTCTTTCTTAAATTATGAGATATTACATTCTGTTTTCGGTGGTCTGTACCTCCTTCTTTGAATTTTGTTTGTTGTCTCTGTTGTTTTGTTTGTGAGTTCATTATATCTAATAAATCCTGAAATGTCAACAATTATTTTAAAAATTTTATATTAAACCTGCTTATAACTGGTATAATATAAATAAGCTGTAGAATATTCTGAAAATTCAAGGGGCAGTAAGAAAGCCCGCTATTCCAAATATGAAAATAGCGGGCCGAACATTTACTTCTGTGCTGCTTCATAAGCAGCCCGACATGCTTTGGCAAGCTGATCTCCGCAGGAAGTTGGCCGCCCATTGCAGGAAATGCCGCCGATTTTTTCTTCCACCTGCTCAATGGTCAGACCTTCTACCAGTTTGGGAATTGCCTGCAGATTACCATTGCAGCCGCCGGTAAACTTCACAAATTTTACCACATTCCCGTCCAGTTCCACCTCAATCTGCGTAGAACAGGTTCCTCTGGTCTTATACATGTAACTCATGTTATCCATCTCCTTTTCCAAAATATTCCTCATCCTGTTTCCGGTATGAGAGCGCACCTCCTTCCGAAATATCCCCGCAGGTACATCGCATCCGGTAATTACCATGCCCTGCCGCACGCCGGAAAATATTATTGAAAAGTATAACACAAAACCCCTGGAAGGAAAAGGAATTTCATAAAAAATTCATAATTCGTTCATGGGATAAAGTATTGTGAATAAAATCATTAAGTGGTACAATATAAGAAATTGTCTTTATAAACGGAATAAAACCGGCGGCGCTGCCGGAGTGAAAACAGGAGCAAATATTATGGGTATTATGAATAAAGTTTTCGGGACCCACAGTGAGCGGGAATTAAAAAGAATCAATCCCATTGTGGAAAAAATTGAATCTTACCGCCCTTCCATGGTGGAAATGCCCGATGAACAGTTAAAAGGCAAAACAAAGGAATTTAAGAAACGGCTGGAAGACGGGGAGACACTGGACCAGCTTATGCCGGAAGCATACGCGGTAGTAAGGGAAGCTGCAAGACGTACCCTTGGAATGGAGCATTACCGGGTACAGTTAATCGGCGGTATCATTCTCCATCAGGGACGCATTGCAGAAATGAAAACCGGTGAAGGAAAAACCCTGGTATCCACCCTGCCGGCCTACCTGAACGCCCTGGAAGGAAAAGGAGTCCATATTGTTACCGTCAATGACTATCTGGCTCACCGTGACGCGGAATGGATGGGAAAGGTACATGAATTTCTGGGACTGACCGTAGGCGTGGTACTGAATTCCATGGATAACGACGAACGCCGGAAAGCCTATGGCTGTGACATTACCTATGTAACCAACAATGAACTGGGCTTTGATTATCTGCGCGACAATATGGTCATTTACAAAGAGCAGCTTGTACAGCGGGATCTCTGTTATGCCATCATCGACGAGGTGGACTCGGTACTGATTGACGAAGCCCGCACGCCCCTGATTATTTCCGGCCAGAGCGGGAAATCCACCAGTCTTTACGAAGCCTGCGACATCCTGGCAAGGCAGCTTACCCGCGGCGAGGATATGCCGGAATTTTCCAAAATGGACGCCATTATGGGTGTGGAACAGGAAGAAACCGGAGACTTCATTGTAAATGAAAAAGATAAAGTAGTTAATCTTACCGCAGAAGGTGTGAAAAAGGTAGAGCAGTTCTTCCGCATTGAAAATCTGGCTGACGCGGAAAATCTGGAAATCCAGCACAACATCATTCTGGCTCTCCGCGCCCACAATCTTATGTTCCGGGACCAGGATTATGTGGTACAGGATGAAAAAGTCCTGATTGTGGATGAATTTACCGGACGAATTATGCCGGGCCGTCGTTATTCCGACGGGCTCCATCAGGCCATTGAGGCAAAAGAACACGTAAAGGTAAAGCGTGAAAGCAAGACACTGGCCAACATCACTTTCCAGAATTTCTTTAATAAATATACAAAAAAAGCCGGCATGACCGGTACTGCCCTGACGGAGGAAAAAGAATTCCGGGATATTTACGGCATGGACGTAATTGAAATTCCCACCAACATGCCGGTGATCCGTGAAGATTTGCAGGATGCAGTATACAAGACCAAAAAGGAAAAATTCCATGCAGTTGTGGAAGAAATCGAAAGGGCCCATGCAAAAGGCCAGCCGGTACTGGTAGGTACCATTACCATTGAGACTTCCGAATTAATCAGCGGAATGCTGAAACGCCGGGGTATCCAGCACAAAGTTCTGAATGCAAAATTTCATGAACTGGAGGCTGAAATCGTGGCTGAGGCAGGCCAGCACGGAGCAGTAACCATTGCCACCAACATGGCAGGACGCGGTACTGACATCAAGCTGGATGAAGACGCCAAAGCCGCCGGCGGCCTGAAAATCATCGGTACGGAACGCCATGAATCCAGACGTATTGATAATCAGCTCCGGGGACGTTCCGGACGTCAGGGAGATCCGGGTGAATCCCAGTTCTTTATTTCTCTGGAGGACGATCTGATGCGCCTGTTCGGCTCCGAGAAGCTAATGGGCATGTTCAATGCACTGGGCGTGCCTGAAAATGAACAGATTCAGCACAAAATGCTGACAAATGCCATCGAAAAAGCTCAGATGAAAATTGAGAGCAATAACTTTGGAATCCGTAAAAACCTGCTGGAATACGACCAGGTTATGAATGAACAGAGAGAAATCATCTATGCGGAACGCCGCCGGGTACTGGACGGAGAAAGTATGCGGGATGTTATCTACAAAATGATTACGGACCGGGTGGAAAATACGGTGGATACCTGTATTTCAGCAGATCAGGGAAGCGAGGAATGGGATCTGAAAGAGCTGAACCAGCTTCTGATTCCCATTATCCCCTTAAAGCCCGTGACTCCGGATGATGTGAAAGATATCCAGGCCAATGAGCTGAAACACAGCCTGAAAGAGCAGGCTGTAAAAGCATATGAAATGAAAGAAGCTGAATTTCCGGAACCGGAGGCTGTCCGTGAGCTGGAGCGGGTGGTGCTTCTGAAAGTCATTGACCGGAAATGGATGGACCACATCGACGATATGGACCAGCTCCGCCAGGGCATAGGCCTGCAGGCCTACGGCCAGCGCGACCCGCTGGTGGAATATAAAATGAGCGGTTATGATATGTTTGACGGAATGATTGCAAATATTCAGGAAGATACCGTACGCCTGCTGTTCCATGTGAGAATTGAGCAGAAAGTAGAACGGGAACAGGTGGCAAAGGTAACGGGAACCAACCGTGACGAATCCATGCAGAAAGGTCCCAAAAAGCGTGAATCTGCCAAAGTATATCCGAACGATCCCTGTCCGTGCGGAAGCGGGAAAAAATATAAACAGTGTTGCGGAAGAAAATAGAATCCGGTATTATTTTCCCGTATCCGGAGCAACGTATACATCCTGACTCTGTACAGCAGAAAAGCATTTTCACTTTTTATGTTGCGAAATATTGCCCAAATAACGAAAAGGCTGTCAAATCCATGATTTTTACCCATGGACAGGCAGCCTTTTCTTGACTTTGACAGGCCGTTCAAGGTAAAATGGATTTGTAGATACAGTTATATTTAAAGGTGATTTATGAGATGAAGAAAAAAGAAAAAAAAGAAGCATCCGGCCAGGCAATGGCCCTGATTGTATCCATTGTCATAATTTTCTGTATCCTGGGCATGTTTGTATTTTCTGTTGCCGGAAGAACCGCTCAGGAAATGTCTGCTGCAGCCATTGACAACCTGAGCGAAAATCTGGATTTAATTCAGGGTACCATTGAAGCAATCCTGAAAAAAGAAGCAGAATTCCAGAAACTGATTGCCAGAGAAATTGAAATGATGGAAAATCCTGAAGAATTTATCCAATCCTATAACCGTAACGAAACCATGGTAAAACTGTCTCTGGTACCTGCCGGAGAATCCGAAGGATTTTCTAATACAGGAGAACCGTTTTATCCGGAAGAACTGGATTTTTCCTCCGGAAAAACAGTGGAAGGCCTGCCTGTTTCCGCTTCTTATATAAACCATATGGGAGCATGGGCCTATACTTTGAAATGCCCGATTATGCAGGAAAACCAGGAAACTGCAATGCTCTATATTGAATATATCTATGAATCTCTGGACACAGCGCTGCCCAACAGGTTTTATAACAGTATGGCTTCTCTCTATATTATGGACGCTAAAAGCGAACGGCTTGTCCTGAAACCCAAAGGAATGGGGGAACGGGAAGCCGGCCATATAAATCTGGAAGATTTCTACCGTGCCAACCAGATTATGGAAGAAGATGTACGCAATGAAATTAGCAGGAGTATAAAAGACGGAAAGAATGTCATGTTCTACCATGATGTGCAGGAAAAAAAATCTCTGATTTACATGTGGGCAGTCAATGAAGGCACTATTTACCTGATTGGATACGTACCGGTGGAAGCCATACAACGGGAAGGCAGCGCAGTAAATCAGAATATTTTCACGGTAGTGGCTGTTATGCTTATCGCTTTTATGTTCTGCTGCGCCTTGTATTTTTTCACGGAAAGGCAGCAGATAAAGGCCCGGAAAGAACGGGAAAAGGAGCGGGAACTGCACAACCGTCAACTGGCAGAAGCCCTGCAGGCAGCACAGGTGGCCAGCAAATCCAAAACCATGTTTCTCTCCAATATGTCCCACGATATCCGGACGCCCATGAACGCTATCCTTGGATTTACCACACTCCTTGCAAAAGATGCGGATAATTCCGAAAAAGTCCGGGAATACACCAGAAAAATCACTGCATCCGGACAGCATCTGCTCAGCCTGATCAACGATGTACTGGATGTTTCCAAAATTGAAAGCGGAAAAGTGGTACTCAATATTGGCGAATTTACCCTGAGCAATATAGTGTCTTCTGTGGACGCCATTATCCGTCCGGCGGCAAAATCCAGAAAACAGACCTTCGAGGTAACAGTAACCGGAATAAAAAATGAATGTCTTGCAGGGGATGAAACAAGAATTAACCAGATTCTGATTAATCTGCTCTCAAACGCAGTAAAATATACTCAGGAAGGCGGATGCATCTGGTTTCGGATTATCGGACTGGAGCAGCGCTCCAGCCAGTATGAACACCTCCGGATTGAAGTGGAGGACAATGGCTACGGCATGACGCCGGAATATCTGGAAACTGTTTTTGACGCTTTTACCAGAGCAGAAAACAGTACTACCAATAAAGTGCAGGGAACCGGCCTGGGCATGGCCATCACCAAAAATATTGTGGAGCTGATGGGCGGAACCATTCACGTGACCAGTGAGCTAAACCATGGAAGCCTGTTTACGGTAGATCTGGAACTGCGTATTCCGGAAGAACGTACAAATAAAACCTTCTGGAAAAATCATAATATTTCCAGAATTCTGGTGGTGGACGATGAGGAAGATATCTGCAAAAATGTCCGGATATTAATGGAAGATGCAGGTGTTCTGGTGGATACCGCTCTGAACGGCGAAGACGGAACCCGTATGGTCTGTCAGGCAAGCCGGGAAAACGAACCGTACCATGTGATTTTACTGGACTGGAAAATGCCCGGTATGGACGGAATAGAAACAGCCAGGAAGATTCGTGCCTCGGTGGAAAATCACATCCCCATTCTGTTTCTTACCGCATACGACTGGGATGAACTGAAGGATGAAGCTGTCCAGGCAGGAATCGACGGATTTCTCGCAAAGCCGTTTTTTGTCTCAGCACTGAAAGAAAAAATTCTGGAAGTGGGCACAGAACCGGAACATCATGGGGAGGCCGCCGGAACCGGGGAACAGTACGGTCTGGAAGGCTGCCGCTTCCTTGTGGCGGAAGATAACGAAATCAACGCGGAAATCCTGACACAGCTTCTGGAAATGGAAGGCGCTGCCTGCGAAATTGCCGAAGACGGCCAGGACGCGCTGGAATGCTTTAAAAATACGCCGCCAGGAACCTTTGACGCAGTTCTTATGGACGTTCAGATGCCCCGAATGAACGGATATGAAGCTACCAGAGCCATCCGGGAACTGAACCGTGAGGATGCCGCCGCAATACCCATTATTGCAATGACTGCAAACGCTTTTGCCGAGGATGTAAAAGAAGCCCTGGATGCAGGTATGAATGCCCATATTGCAAAACCGGTAGATATGGGTCTGCTGCGGAAGACCGTAAATCAGTATATGAAAAGAAAGGAACCGGAAAATGAGGAAAATAACTTATAGAGCAGGAGTTATCCTTTTGCTGGCCGGGCTTATGGCTGTCACATCAGCATCCTGCGGGCAGAACAATTTTTTCGACAAAAATCTGGCTCAGGAAAATGAAAACCGTATTCATTCGGTTCTGCTGTTTGCTCCCATGGAGAAATCTGACCCGGAAAATGATAATATAGCAAGAACAGCATTTGACATAACCGTGGGCATGGCGGAAGAAAAGCTGGGCGTAACGGTGGAATACCGGACTTACACAGCAGAAAATTATCAGGAAAAAACTTATGATGAAGTGTCCCTGGACCGGGCGCGGAACCATATGGACGACTTCTATCTGTTAAATCCGGACACTGTCCAGGCACTGGGCGAGGAAGGAAAACTGGCGGATTTATCAGACCTTGACTGTGCGAAAAACCTTCGGGAAGTTGTAAAAACTGCAAATACCGTCAATGGAAAGCTGGTGGCTATTCCTCAGGAAGTTGTGGTAAACGGCCTGTTTGTAAATAAAGACATGTTTGATAAATATAATCTGGAACTGCCCAACACACCGGAAGAATTTCTGGAATGCTGCAGAGTATTTAAAGAGAACGGCATTGAAACTCCCGTAGGAGCCAACCGCTGGTGGCTGGAAAACTTTGTTCTGGCACAGGCCTACGCTGATTTATATAATGGAGATACCACTGACCAGGAAATTGCCGCATTAAACAAAGGCGAGACAAAATACAGTGATTACATGCGCCCTGGCTTTGTATTTCTGCAGGAGCTGATTGACCGGGGATATATAGACGCCAAAACAGCTTATACTTATGAAGCAATTGAGGGAGAAGGCCCTGATTTTCTGGCTCAGAAAACGCCCATTGTCATGGCCTACTGGGGCGCTGCAAATGCGGACACAGCTTATGGAAAACCGGATTTTAATATGCAGGTCATCGGATTTCCCAGTAAGCTGGGACAGATGCCCGTGGTACCCATGACAGGTTTTGCTGTCTGTGCAGAAGCAGAACATCTGGAAGATACCATGAACGTTCTGGACGTGATTCTTTCCGATGAAGCTCTCCAGATGTACGCTGAAACCAATAACGTTATTTCTCCTTCCAAAAATGTGCGGGTAGACTGCATTGACGCTTTAAAGCCTCTGAACGACCGTTTCAATGAAAATATTTATGTACTGGGCTCCAATGCCAGTATGAAAGTGGAGCAATGGGGAAATACCTGCAATATCGTGCGGAATCTGTTAAACGGAGCAACTGTGGAGGAATGTATGGCGGAATTCGACAAACTGCAGGAGGAATCTCTGAAAGAATAAGCATGTTTTTATGATAATAGCATAGAAACAGATTTAACAGAACATTTCTGAAACAGAGCCTGTATGGGGAGATATATCTGTATTGGGGGACAAATTGGCTGACGACAGATATATTTTTACATCCGGCACTATGAATTTTGAACTGGAAAAATCCAAAATAACCGATATGTGCATTAAAACTGACAAAGAAATTCAACAGCAATATGTTTCCAGTGTTGGCGGTGCCGTCGGCGGCGCTGTTTTGTTTGGGCCTTTGGGCGCGATAACAGGCGGAAGGGCAAAGAAAAAAACTGTAAAAGAGGTATACATCAATATTTAATTATTACATACCAGTCAGATGAAATAAAATACCTGGGTTTTGACATTAATTTTGCAATGGTTTCTGCAAATATCTATGTGGAAGATTTCAAAAACAGTTTCAACCAGGCTTCCACTTATCAGTTATAGGCTCAGCACTTATATACTATAATGCCAGCTGGCACAGCGAAAGCAATATTCATGTGTACGCAAACCAAAACCTCCGGAAGTTAATCCGGGGGTTTTTATTCTGTCAGCTGATAATACAATGCTGTTCATCTCATAAAACAGGCTCAATGAATTTCTTAATCAGTTCTGTTCTATCCCCTGCTTTGGGTACAAAGAGAGCCGTCATGGAAATCACCAGCTTTTTCTTTGTGTTTATATAAATGATATTGCCGCCATCCCCCATGGCTGCATAACCATCCTCATGTACCCACCACAGATATCCGTAGGGCAGATTTTCTTTTTTCCATCGGCTGTGTTCTGTCGTACTGTCCTCTACCCATTTTGAGGAAATAATCTGTTTTCCCTTCCACATGCCACCGTTCAGATATAGCTGCCCGATCTTTTCCATATCCATGGCTGTAAGCGTAAGTCCCCAGCCTGCCGCATGAATCCCCGCAGGGTCTGTTACCCATCCGCTCATATCCACAGACCGGTTAAATGCCAATTGCTCCTCTTTGCTTTCGAATGACAAACTTTTTTCCACTCTAATCCCAAGCGGCTCAAATAAATTCTCTGTAGCAAAATTCAATACGGACTGCCCTGTTGCCTTCACTAAAATTCCTGATAAAATATCCGGCCCAATCAACGGGGCATATCGGAATACTCCTGTCTTCCCACGACCGCCTAATAAATCAAGTGAAAATTTTACCCGGTCACTGCTTGTAAAGTATTTTATATAAGGTGCAAAAAACCGATATTTATAAGGCGCCGTCATGGTCATCATATCTCTCAGCGTAATATTCCGTATTTTCCCCTCTCCCCTTTTCACCCTGTATTCCGGGAAATAATCCAGCACTTTCTCTTCCATATTTTTGATATAGCCTTTATCCAGAGCAATCCCAATCAATATTGAAATCACACTTTTTGTCACGGAATAAACGTGAACGCGGCTATTCGCCGTACAGCCCTGAAAGTATTTTTCACAAAGTACAACTCCGTCTTTTATTATGACAATACCTGTGGTATTTCCATATTTGCTGCTTATAATCTGTTCCAGTTCTTCCATTTTTATCTGAGCCATACTTTCTTCCTCACGTGCTTCACAATATCCGCCTGCCATTCCGGTCTTTGGAAACCCTCTTTTTCACCGGATAAAAGACCTCCGTAACAAGTTCGCTTTCCTGTGAAACCTCTGCCGGGTCTGTTACATATACTTCATACAATGCATTGCTGTTTTCATACCCTTCCCTTTCTGCCTATTCTATTTGTTTTGCATAAACAGAAGGAAGCTGTAAATAAGACCCCTTCACAACTGTTTTCAAACACAGTCCAGGGCAGAAATCCCTTGTTCCCGTTGCATACTCTTTTATGGGGATTGCAAATTCCGTATCTAACCCGAATGGGGTATACTCATGGCCGTGAAACAGTACCATTGGCGGGGCAGCCGCTGTCAGTTTCTTCTCTTCCATTTTCTGAAACAGTTTTCCAAAACAGATACCATATTCTGCTGAAAATTCATGTTCTAAAACATTTTTCCGTATCGACAGAAGATACATCATGGGTATCTCAACCATCTGAACATCAATACTTTCCATATAGAACATAAGGGGTTTTCCTTTCCTCAGATTTGAGATATCCCTGCCTATCTGATGCAGTGTGTCTTCAAACTTCTGTACCTTTACTGTAATCTCCTTTTTTTATTAAGCGCAGTGAAAAGCACCTCATCCATGAGTTCTTCCGATTCAAATATTGATTTGATTTCTTCCAGGGAAAAACAATAAGCCTTCAGACGATTAATCAACAGCATTTTTCCAATTGCTCGATGGAATAATACCGATAGCCATTTTCCGGATTGACTTCATCCGGCAGTATCAATCCAATTTCAGCATAATATCTAAGCGTTTTTGCAGATACCCTGCATATGTTTGAAAATTCTCCAATGGTAAGCATACGCACCCCTCCTTCCAGTCCAGGTATAAAATTGTGGTAATTGTACATGGAATTCTTATAATTTATCCGTTTTGCAATTATCTGTTAGTATAACCTTTCCCCCAGGGGGAAAGTCAACCTCTTTGTTCTTGTCCGTTTCAGTTTCTTACCTGCCTCTCAAAAATAATGGTACTGTTTCCTGTGCCTGCATATCAGATATACCGTCAGCATAAGCGTGAAAAACTCTGCCAGCGGGACGGCAAGCCATACGCCTGTTACTTTTAAAAATTTCGGCAACACCAAAAGGAACACCGTGATAAATCCAAACGTCCGCAGGAAAGATATGATTGCCGATACTTTCCCATCGGATAATGCTGTAAACAAAGCGGATGAAAAAATATTGCATCCGGAGAACAGAAAGCTGCCTTACCAGTTCCATCCAGTCATCCACATCTGCGGGTGTGCCAAATTTTATATGTTCTTTTGTCAAATCCATTTTTACAGGCCCTCTTTCAGATAAATTTCAAGCTGTAACGGATAAAAGTTTTCCGTTTTCCGAAATTCCGCAGGGGAAGTCTTATACATCGCCTTGAAAATATCCGTAAATGCCTGCTGGCTTTCATACCCACTCATAAGGGCAATCTCCATAATCGGCTTTTCGGAAAACACCAGAAGTTCTTCGATATAACGGATAGCCTGTGAAACAATGCCTACTTTTCAAAAAATCGCGCATATCGCAGAAAGTCAGTAAGCAAAATATCGACAGGAAGAGATAGCGATTCAGCATAGCTCTTAAAAGCTCTATAAACATTATTTACTGTTGGTGTAACCTGCTGCTTAATACTTAAATAGTCTCTCACAAATCCACTGACATCATTGTTTGTACATTTCTCAATTTTCACCCAGTATATATCGTAATACTTAGTCTGGTTCTGCGCGGGAAGGCTCATCAATACATAGTTTCTGATTTTGTCACCTTCAGTAAGCGCAAGATCAGTTGAGTTCAAACTTTCAAAAATAAGCTGTGCATTATCACTTTGGTCTAATGTAATGCTGATGATTTCAAGTTTACCAATGGCTGCATATAAATCCTCTACCGGAACTTCCTCTCATTTTTGCCAGCCCAGGGAGAAATAAGAAAGCGCTGGCTAATCTGCTCATCGAGCTTTCCTTCATTAGTTGCCACCTTTCTTTGTACTATAAGATTACGAATCGCTAAAAGCAATAATGTAATGGTCGTCAATCTCTGCTGACCATCGATAATGTGATATTCAATTTTACTGCCATCAGGAACAACAGCAGACACAATACTCCCAAAGAAATGGCTGTTTCTGCCATCTGTTACTATTTTCTTTAAATCATCGTATAACTGGCGGCAGTTTTCATATTTCCAATCATACTTCCTCTGGTATACAGGAATCACGTAACGCTTGTCCGCGCCTTCCATGAAACCAGCCATTTTAGCTTCTGAACCTTTCACTAAACTTCCACTTCCAATGTTAATCTAATGACGAACTTCCAGGCGGTTCATACCCGCAGGACTCCAGCATTTCGTTTATTTCGTAAATACTATTTTCAGCACATGCACTTAATGCACATCTATATGCATAATTCTGTGGATTAGCAGATTTTATATTGAAATCCTTCTTACTAATCAATATTTCAGCTTCCGGTACTGACAGTTGTAATCCATAATATAAGCCCATAACAGTTTACACTGTTGTCGGATACTCCTCGTTATTTCTTAGTCTTTAAATTGTCTTTTCACCAACCAAAGATGAGTCCTCTAATTTCTTATTGGAAATCTTTCGTTCCTTCATCATTTGAACCAGGGTCTCGGAAAAGGCACCCGGATATAAGCGTATAGAATTTGCGCTCTTATTTGCTCCTTGAATCTGTGGCAATAAGGTTTTATTATGCTTATTCAACTCAAACGAATATTCCGGAGTTTTATACATCTTTTTAAGTACAATGAAGTCATCAAAAGAGCATCCGGTTCTTTTCTCAGGGTCAGGATTCTGATCATTTGCTTTATTAAAAACAGTCAAATCTCCGTATTTCTGCCCTTTATATTTATCAGTTACATACTTCATAAACAAAAGTGTAAGTATGTAATCTTTGTATCATAATGCATCCATGCCTCCACGTAATGCATCGCAGCTCGCCCAAAGGGAGCTATATAATTCCGTTTTCTTTACTGCCATAACCTGAATCTCCTTGTCGTTTATTTGCTGTATCGATTACTCGATAGCGCTTTTTCCGCTTTTAACCCACGCATCAAATTCAGAGCATTTAAACTTCCACTGTTTTCCAATCTTATGTGCCGGTATCCCCTTATCATTACGTATCCATCCTCAAAGGGTGACCGGTTTGATACCCAAGTATTCAGCAGCTTCTTCAATGTTTATCCATTTATCATTTAACTTATCTTCCATATCCCACCTCTCGAAGTTGCGTGTAGATATAATATTCCAATAATATTATGTTCATTTTTACATTCGAAAACAAGTGGTTTCCTGTTATTTGTTTATATTTGTTATTGGTTTTCTTGAAAATTTACATTGTCCTTTTCATGGAATGATCCGGAATTTTCCGCCTGTTTTACCCATTTGTCAAATGGCGAATGGGAGATACTGGATTGTCAACACTTTTTCAGACAACTTTTTTAAGGTTGTTTTCCCTATATTGTACCGGTGTTTGATATCCTAAAGCGGAATGTATTCTGTGATGGTTATACCAGTTCACATAATCCCATAACTTCAATTTCAGCTCCTCCTTTATTTTGCGTGTGCCGTAATTGTTACGGCTTGCTTTGAAAATTTCTGTGATTTCAGAGGAGAGCTCTGAATCGACGGGCGTTTGTTTTGCTTCGTAATAATAAGTGCTTCTGTTTACCTGCAGGACGCGGCACATTGCTGATACAGAGTATTTGTGGGCATTGGCCTTTATCACATTTACTTTCGTCCTGAGATCAGCGCCGCCTGTTTTAAAATATCGTTCTCCATCTTAAGCTGCTGGTTTTCCTTACGGAGTTTTAGCAGTTCTTCCTGCTCTGGTGTGCGGTTGTCCTTTTCGTGGAAAGAGCCGGAGTTTTCCGCCTGCTTTACCCATTTATCAAACAGGGAATGAGCAATATCGTATTCCCGGCAGATATCACATCTTCGTTTACCGGAATGGTATAAATCCACCAGCTGCTGTTTAAATTCATCTGTGTACTTACGAGGTTTTCTGTTCTGTTTTGATTCGGTCATATTGGCTGCTCCTTTTCTTACTGGTTTTATATTATATGACCTTAAAAAATCTGTCCAGTTTATTGTAACCTATCCACCATTATCCACTCTGACCGTGGAACGCAGTACACCAGCGAAGCTTACCGGAAAGCAGCTGCCAAATATGGCATCCGCCAGAGCATGAACAGTGCAGGGGGACGCTGCCATGACAATGCCCGATGTGAGAGCATGTGGGCGAGGATGAAGGAGGAACTCCTCTATGACCGTCATAATACGGAAGAAATGACCATTGAGGAACTAAAGACACTCATCTGGAGATACTTCATCAGCTACTGGAATAACAGGAGGATATGCTCAGCCAATGAGGGACTTCCTCCTATGGTTAAACGACAGAGATATTATGAATCTCTGGGGATTGCAGCTTAGGCGTTCATATCCTTGTAAAAAAAGTGTCAACCAATATTGACAATATCAAAACATCGCTGTCCCTCCTTTGGCAATGGAAGCTGACGCTTTACTAAAAACTCCCGGCCACATAATACCAACTGATAATCCACACAACGCACAGCCAATAAAACCAACTATCGGACTTGGTACAAGAGAAATACAGAGATATGCAATAATGCACAAAACGCAACTACCTGTCATAAAGTGTTCCAAATCAATTTGTTCTCCATATTTCCCATAAAAAGCTCTTGCACTTCCCATCAAAAGTGCAAACAACATCGGTCCCGCCAAATCTCCGATTGCCTTACTCCCCCAACCCTGTTTCCGCAAATGTAGATGCCCATTGACTTACTGCCTGTTCGCTTGCTCCGGCACATATCATCATTACCATCAGCACCCAAAATATCTTCCTGTGAAAAAGTTGTCCAATCGTTAATCCTTTTTCTCCCTTATTCACCAATGAATCAATAGGTACTTTTGTAAAGAAAATCATATTGATGAAGGGAACAACTGCCCATATACATGACATAATCTTCCAGCTTTGGATATCAAAAATTTGAAAAAAAACTGTAGACAAAAGCACTACCGCTACATGCCCCCAACAGTAAAAAGAATGCAGAAGGCTCATGGCTTTCTCTTTATTTTGGGTAGGGCAGGCTTCCACTACAGGACTTACCAATACCTCCAATAATCCGCCACCCACTGCATATATGGCAACCGCAATCAACAGACCTATAAAAGAGCTTCTGCATATGTCAGGAAGAATAGTCAGAAAAACAAGTCCATTCACTGCGCAGGCATGTGCAATAACCATTGATGCCCGATAACCTATCCTGTCAACAAAAGTAACCGACAAAATATCAATCAACAATTGCAACCCAAAATTAAATGTAATGAGTAGCGTAATCTGTGTCATCGGAATACCATAACTACTATGAAAAGTCAGAAAAAGAAGCGGTACAAAATTATTTACAATTGCCTGTACAATATAACCAATAAAACAGGCATAAAGTGTTTTATTATAGCTTTTATCCATATCAGGAATCTCCTTTTTCTTTCATTCTCACAGTTTCTGCATCCAGTTCTTTTTTCTGAATATTGCCAATGAAATAACCACACGCACACACTCTTCCATAGACAGTACAAAATAAATTGCTGCAATAGGCAAATGAAGCACAAAAGCAGAAAACAACCCAAGAGGTACGCCAAATATCCATGTGCCAATCAGATCAACTGCCATTACATAGGTTGTCCTGCCTCCACTCCTTAAAATTCCACCTAAAATCATATTCTGCACTTTTACTGGGGCAACAAAAGCGTATGCTATAAGCAGATACCCTGTTATCTGCCTTACATCATCTTCTACCTTAAAAATCAATACATAATATTTATGAAACACTATTACAAACACTGACATTAAAATGGAACAGGCAAGCCCCGTATACATCAGTCTTTTGGAATCCTGATAAGCACTCCCTGTATCATCAGCCCCCAGCCTTTTGCCAATCATCACTCCGGCTGCCTGCGATACGCCGCTTAATGCTCCCATTACCAATGCCTGCAAAGGATTGGTCAGCGTCATAGCAGCGAACGCATTTGTTCCTACATGACCATAAATAGACGCATAGACGTTTTCTCCAAGACTCCAAAAAAATTCGCATATAAGCAGCGGCATTAAAATAACCATATACTGTTTTATATGCACCTTATCTGTCCTGATTACAAATGGAATTTTCCATGAATGTTTCTGGTACAAATGGAAAAATAATATAACTGTAATGATACAGCCCGATAACTGAGCAATTACTGATGCCCATGCAGCTCCTTTGACGCCCATTGCCGGAAATCCTGCATTGCCAAATATAAGCACATAATTTAAAACAGTATTGGCTACACTGGCAAAAATGCCCGCATATAACGATATTTTTGCTGCCTGCACGCATCTAAGATATGCAGATAAAATTGACGTGACTGCTACAGGTAAAAAACTGAGCGCATATATCCTCAGATACTCCACTCCTTCCTGTACCGTAGCAACATCATTTGTGTATAATCCCAAAATCTGAACCGGCATAATCACACTTGATGAAGTAAAAATCGCCACTAATATCAAAGATACTGTTAAATTTGTGTAAAAGCTTCGTCCTACCTCTTTTATGTCTTTCTTCCCTATATATTGTGCTATCATAATGCCTGCCACAGATGCTACGGCAGCAATTACAACCGAATAAATGGACGCAAACTTTCCTCCTAACCCAATGCCTGCAATGCTGATGCTTCCAAGCTGCCCTGTCATAATCTGGTCTACCACAGAAAAAGAAGACTGCATCAGACACTGTAATGTTACGGGAACAGCAATTTGAAGCAATTCCGTTTGAAATTCTTTTCTGCCTCCCGTCATTTTCGGTTTTCTCCTATCCACTCCACAGCAAAATCTACCAATGCTCTTTGGCTCATCATGGAAAGAATACCGTTTCCCAATGATACATGACGCACCTGACCTGTCTGTTCAAATGCCTCTCCGATTGCTGAAAAGTCCTCTCCATCTACAGCCAGTGTTTCATAACCTTTCCATACCCTCTGCCCGTCAACCCGTATGGCACTGCTTTCGATAACTGTATGCTTGCCCGGATACTCAGCCCGTACATCTGCCAAATGCAAGGAAGTATTCTTATCATAGCCAACTCCAATCAACAGTACATATCCATCAAGTTCATACAACCTGCCAATAGGTGAACTGTCACCAAAAATATCCGACAGGTCATGATTTTCTGTCAAATATCCCGCATAATGCCCCCATGCCGCTACTGACCTTGCAGGGTGGTCGCTTCTAAGTGTCCCTGACCACTGCCGGAACATTTCCGACACAGCCCCCATCGTATTTGTTGGTGTAACCCTTTTATCATAAGCAGGAATATTTTCACGTATAACAGCCCACCATTCTTCTGGCTCCTGCCAGTAAACCCCTGTCTTTGGATCTAAGTTTTTCCATGACTGTGTTGGCATCATGATAGTCCCTTCTTCGCCAACGCTTTCCAGTAACGCTTCAATAACCGACTGTGCGCCGCCACATACATATCCCAGACTGCTCAGCGATGTATGTACCATAATTGCCTGCCCTTTTTTTACACCCACCTCCTTTAAGGCAGCTTTAATATCATTAGGAATTACCAGTTTTCTCTTTTCCATCTTATTATTCCTCCAATCTACGTTAAGGCAGTTGTAATAATAATAAAATGAACTGTGACAAATTACAAAGGTTAAACGCATAACCCATGCTAAAATTCAGTTGCATTTTTTGTGCAATTTTACATCATGCACTGTGTCGCGTTCTATAAGAGTTACAGGAAGCAATACGTTTTTCTCCCTGCATACGCCATCTTTTAACTGTTTTAACATTTGAAGCGCCAAAGCCGCCCTTTCATTGTAATCCTGTTTTATCGTAGTCAGCGGCGGTACGAACTTTTCACATTCCCTCACGTTATCAAACCCGATTACCGACATATCCGTCGGTACGGACAACTCCACACTTTTCAGGAATTGAATAAAATCCATTGCATAATAATCAGATACTGCAAAAACTGCTGAATATTTTTTAATTTCTTCCAAATGTTCTCTGTAAAAAATAGTACGGGCTTCCTGCTCCATAGGAATAACCATAAGCTCTGCTCTTGGAAGTTCACTTTTTAAGCCCCTAAACCTTTCCAAATCCATGCAGATATTGTTATCCGATATGCAAAGCACATCCCTGTGTCCCCTGCTTTTCAGATAATGTCCAGCCTGTATTCCACCGTCAAAATGGTTGACCTCAATATTTACAAGATTTTCGGAACTTTCCATGTACCCATCGTAAACTACAAAAGGAATATGCATCTGTTCCCTCAGTTTCTTATAATCCTGTTCACAAAAACCAATCAACACCATGCCTTCCATATTCCACATGGAAGCAAACTTTGGGATTTCACTCCATTTTCCAGTTACTTTGAGCATAAGGAATTTATCTGCCTTCTCCATCTCTTTTGCCAGTGCATTTACCGAAGCAGAAATAAACTGGTCTTCCAGCGTATGCCCCTCATATTTCTCATGGTCATTGATAACCACCCCGACAATTTTAGAATCATTCTGTGCCAAAAGTATCCCTGCCATATTCGGAATATATTGTCGCTTTTCCAAAAGCTCCTGCACACGCTTGACCGTTTCGTCCGATATTTTCTTTGTTTTTCCATGAATCACATTAGATACAGTAGCAGTGCTCAAGCCTAATTCTTCAGCAATATCAGCAATCCTTATCCTTCCGTTTTCCATACACATCAATCCTCTCTTTATGACTATAGGCACTATAATTTTCAGAAATATAAAATACCCTGTGACTTTTCAACACTGTATATTTTTATCTTATTCTATCAGATAAGCACTCTCCATATTTAATTCCTTTAACAAACAAGAATTATTTGTAGCCACAATATATACAAACTTCTTAATCAACAAAACCTACATCATGGAATTGTGCATAACCAGCTATTTCACTATGGAAAACTCCGTTCACAGCACATGGAAAAGCAAAGGACAGCTTTCCCACATCCTGCAAACAGAGTTTTCCACAGTTCCATAAAACAGCCAGTTATACAACAATTCCACAATGCCTGCTCCGGCGGAATCCCTATTAACCATTCTTCCATTTTATTATAAGTAAAAAAATCTTTGTCTACAAGGGAAAAGCCCTGCTAATTGCAGAGCTTCCCTAACTACCGTTTTATTTCTCTGTACAGAGCATTTCAAAGACTTACCCCTGCCTTTTGCGCGAAGTCGGCTTTCTCCCTGATAAGTACCGACTGTTTTTCTTTTGGCAGACTGTTAAATACTTTCTCATAGAGAATATCATCTAACTGCATCTCTCTTGCCATAAGATACAGCTTTGTATTGAACCATTCCTGCCATAGAGCCTCAAATAATTCCTTGCTGTCCGTAAAAGTTTCATCTTCCTCAAATCCATGCAGTGGCTTGTAATATTTCAGTTCCACAAAGCCATATCTGCCCGCATCAAGCACTACAATATTCTCCATCTCGTACAGTTCCGCAAACGCATCAGCCACCCTTTGGCACTTTGCCCGTTCTTCCTCTGTGATATAAATCTGCTTTTCCATATTGCTTTACCTCGTTTCTTCTAAAAAAACAGCCATCCTGTACAGATTAAAATCTGCAGGGCAGCTATTTTGCGTTTTGATTATTCAGGGCAGGGGAGCAGTTCACATGGCGGGGGCAGGGGTTTCATCCGGGCAGCAAGGGGTTCCGTACAGGGAGAAAAGGACAGCGTACAGGCAGAAATTGCTTGTTTATCAATGGATTTAAGGCATTTCCTCTGTATAATGGCCATTTCACTGTCCTATCCGCTGTCCTGTAAAATAGCTGTGGGACAGTGGGAATCAGCTCATAAATCAGGTTTTTTGCCGCTGTCCTATCCACTGTCCGATAGCCTTTTTACAGGACAGTAACTATGGCTGATAGGACAGTGGAGTCAGCCATAACTGACTACATTTCCATGTAGTGTTTTGCCTCTTCCTGAGAAAGATTGTATTCTTCCTGTATCTTCAGAAGGATATCATGGTCTGGTATGTTGAAGTATCTCAGAGAGGATACCATTTTTATAATTCCAATCTCTATGCCTTCTTCCCTGCCAATTTCTCTATTTTCACGGTCACGCATTAACAATGTCATATACTCATGCCTCCATTCTCTGTTTTTCCGGGCATTCTTCACTGCCTCTTCCAGTTCATCCACAAATGGGTCTGCTGGTTTCTTCCCTGCTACATAATCCAGGAATGCTTTCAGTTCCGGGCTGACGTCTTCCATAGTCCCTTTGGCGCTTAGGAATATCTTAGTTGTCCCGTCCTCCAGGAAGATGTCTTTATCTTCCCTGCAGGTATTTTCAAATGTGTAGATATGCCTGCCCATGCCAAATTGGTCAAACAGACAGATAAAAATGATATAGCTCGGTTTTAATTTTTTGTACGATTCGCCTTTGTCAATCATCTGCATATCCAAAAGGCTCTGATAATATCTTGTTCTCTTTGGCAGCTCCTTTGACATAGCGACTTGCATTTCGATGTCATAAACAGTATTGTTGCTATCAGCGACGTACACATCCAAACGCACACTTTTGGCGTCTATATCAGGACGTATCGTTTTTTGTGTTTCCGGATATTCTATATGGTCTATCTTTAACTGTGGCAGTATCCGCTGTAAAAGTCCTCTGCACAGCTTTGGGTCCTGCATGATTTTTCCAAAGATAAAATCATTCGATATCTGTAATTCTTCCCACGCTGTGGCGTTAGTATTATGATTTTCCATTCTGTTTCCGCCTTTCTTTGGTTTGATTATAACATATCCGCGCAGCCGGATAAAGGGCTGTTTTGTATTTGACATTTTATGCCGCAGCAGCCGGAAGCCGGGTGCTAAGCACCCTCTGCTCCCAGGCTGTGATAAACGCCTCAACTTCCGGCGTCATGCTGCAGTTTCCTGTGCCCCGTACCTGTACCGCTTTTTGTCCCCGGACTTCAATCGTATAAAATGGCTTGGATTCGTCATAGCTTTTCCGAAGGAACAGTATGACACATTCTTTGTTAGCCGCACGTTCCACATAGCCGCCTACGCAGTGATGCAGTGCATGCCCTTCTTTTATAACGTCATCCGGCGTATCAGGATACACGATTTTCAAGCCGTCTTTCTCAAAATCCAGCTGCCCGGAAAGTTCCTGGTATACAGCGATAAAGTCACGTTTTATTTTAGCGTCTTTCCTGTGCTTTATCCGGCGGGCCGCTTTATCGTGGGATTTCTGTAAATCTTTCGGGTACAGGACAAAGCTATGGAATAGCTTTCTTATTGGAAATGCACCATTCCGCCGTAAATGAGGAGTAATTTACTGTGATTCTGTTCCGCAAATACATAGGCGTATTCAGGGTTTCGTACATAAACTGCTGGATATAGTTTTTGTCAATCCATGTCGCACCCAGACGTACTTCAATCTCAGATGCGTCAAGGTCTTTTGGCTGTGCAGCTTTCAGGACTTCGACATTGGCTTGATATGCCGGGTCTTTTATTGCCGCTTTCTGTGCCTGCCGCAGCTTTTTACGGACACTTCCGGATAAATATTCGTCTGCTGTCTGCCAAATATTACTCGTTGGGTCTTTATAGATTACGCCTTGTAATTCCCGAATCAGCTCGGATTCACTTTTACAGGTCAGCTGTGACATAAAAGGCAAGTCAACTCTGGCGCGTTCCCCAATGGATACAACCAAGGCTTCCGATGCCGTGTCTACGCTGGTGATTGTCTTATGCTGTTTGATAGTGCGTTTTGTGAACATATCCGCTTTGCGTTCCAGCCTGCCGTCTTCATCCAAGATTTCCAAGGAGCAGAGCAGATAATAGCTTGAATCCCGCTCAAACGCCAGACGGTTCGCACGGCTGTTAATCAGGCCGTATTTATGAGTAAATGCATCGTATAACTGGTTTAACTCTGCCTGACCTGCCTTAATGGTACTATCCGGCATATATTCATCCATCTGCAGGGTAATCAACTTTTGTACGCAGTCACGCAGTCCTATCATGCCTTTTACACGGTTCTCGGCTGTTGCATTTAACCCAGCTTTCTTCATCATAGAATTCTCACGGTAGTACAATTCACCGTCTACCAGAGTGAAGGAGTAGTTCTTCACGCTGTCGTCAGCCGGAAGCGTGTCTGCCAATGTGCTATTATCTGGCTCAGCAGGTACAGCTTTCTGGTATGTTCCGTGGATAAGGGACACTGCCTTTTGAAGCTGTGTGGCAAGGCCAACGTTTGGAACAGGAATGACAGTATAATCCGGCCTGCCGTACTGCGTGCTTTCTGATGATGGCGTTCCCAGAACCATTTCTGGATGATTGAGGAAATAACTGTTGATGGTAAATCCGTCGTTATTCTCTTCAATATGTACCCAATCTGGGATTTCGTCTGCCGGGGTATCGCGTTTCTGTAAGAACAAAATATCAGACACCACTTCTGTACCAGCATTCGCTTTAAAGGCGTTGTTCGGCAGACGGACAGCCCCAAGAAGGTCCGCTCTTGCAGCCAGATATTCCCTTACATCTGTACTCTGGGAATCCATTGTGTAACGTGTGGTGATAAACGCCAGGATGCCTCCGGGACGCACTTTATCAAGGGATTTAGCCAGGAAGTAATTGTGAATGGAGAAGCCCAGCTTGTTGTATTCCTGGTCATTGACCTGATACTGCCCGAACGGCACGTTGCCAATGGCAAGGTCAAAGAAATCATCCGGGAAATCTGCCTTTTCATAGCCAGTGATGTGAATTTGTGCATTGGGATACAGCAGCTTTGCAATGCGTCCGCTGATGCCATCCAGCTCCACGCCGTACAGCTTGGATTTGGACATTCCTTCTGGCAATAAACCGAAGAAGTTTCCGACGCCGCAGGCAGGCTCCAGAATATTGCCGTATGTAAAGCCTATACTGCCGACAGCCTGATACATTGCCTTAATAACAACCGGGCTGGTGTAATGGGCATTCAGGACAGAGGCTTTGGCAGAGGTGTATTCTTCCGGCGTCAGTGTATCTTTCAGCTCCTGATATTCCTTTTCCCAGCCTGCCTTGTCCGGCTCGAATGCATCCGGGACGCCGCCCCAGCCGACATATTTAGATAAAATCTGCTGTTCATCAGGCGTGGCGACGCGATTTTCGGATTCTATCTGTTTGAGTGTCCTGATGGCTTCCATGTTCATACGGAACTTAGCCTTGGAGCCGCCCTCGCCCAGACGTTCATCTGTGATTGTGAAATTACAGGGTACAGGAACAGATACTTCCTGTACGTCGGATGTGTCCTGAACGACTTCTGTATCTGGCGTGGGAACCGGCTCTTCTGTATCCGGCGTGGGATGCTTCGCGTTGCGTGAATCATGCTGCAGCATATCATTCAAACGGTCTTTGTTTTCTACACGGAAGATTGGATATCGTTGCGACGGGTCACGCAGATGCACATCATACATGTCAATTTTCGTAATCTCGTAGGCCGTATCTTCCAGATACACGGTATCGCCCACCTGATAATTTGCAGGTTGTGGCTCCTGGCTGACTGGCTCAGTATCAAAAGTATCATGGCTGATGTTCTCTGTATCTGGTGTTTCAGTAGTGGCAGATTCCGGCTCTTTTGTAGCATCTTCTTGAACGGCTTCAGCAGTGGCAGGCTCTGGCTCCTTTGTAGCATCTTCCTGAGTGTTTTCAACAATAGCAGATTCCTTTGCAGCATCTTCCTGAACAGATTCAGCAGTATCAGGCTCGTTTTTAGCATCTTCTTGAACAACATTCGTTTTGGCTTCATCCGGCTTCTGTACATGAATCTGATGCTCGTGGTTATAGATAGTGACCGCAATCGTTCTCAGAATCTGTTCACTGTATTCACTGACGGCAGCACCGAGAACCTTGATGATTCTTTGTGTGTTAAAGTCCGGGATATACTGAAAATCTTTGCTTTTTAGATATTTCTCTGGCTGAAAGCCGCATCTGGCAAGGAGTACATATGAAATACTTGCCGCAGCAGTCAGCCGGAATTCCACGCTGACCTCCGGCTCTTCCAGTTCTTCAAGAAAACTCCCTTCACACTCATACATAATAGGCATTTGCGAAACGCCAGAACCCGCATAAATACGGGATTCTTTTTGTCACAAAATAAAACAACTCCTCACTGGTTTGTGGTAAAATTGAGATGCCGAGTAACAATCAACCATATCCACCAGTAAAGGAGTCGTATCTATATGATAACACATAAACAGCTCTCTTTGGCAGATATTTTTACCGATTGCCAAAATAAATTTGATAATGATAAATATCAGTTCCTTGCACTTCTCGAAAATACCATCAACTTAGATGAAATTGTCCCAGTGTCCTTTATTTCTCATTTCCATGCTGCCACTGGCAGGCCCCGTAAGCATCTGCTTTATCCAATGCTCAGGGCTCTGTTATTACAGCTTATCTTCTCAATCCCAACAACATCCCTGCTGATCATATTCCTGAAATACTCCCAGGAACTGCGGGACTTCTGTGGGTTTGATGTTGTCCCGGATGCCTCTAAATTCACCCGGTTCAAACAGGATTTTTTATCGGACTTACAATCCATGTTCGATCATCTTGTTGACTTGACCGAACCAATCTGCCATTGTATTGATACACAGAAAGCTTCCATGCTTCTCTTTGACACCTCCGGCATTGAGGCATGGGTTACAGAAAACAATCCCAAATATGCCAACCGTATCATCAAACAGCTGAAAGCCTTCAAAAAAGCAAAAGGGATGGACGATTCCTTTGACCCTTATAAAGCCGCCTACGGCTCCATGCCTTCCCATGCTGCCGCCAATCCAGCCATTCAGCAGATGTACATTAACGGGCATTTCTGTTATGCTTACACCACTTTACAACTTTTCCATAAAAAAAATGTCATACAGGACTTTCTGATGTATAATAAGTTTGCAAACAAAAAAATACGAAAGAAAGTGATCCTGTACGACAGACTTATTATACAACGAAAAAACTATAATTGGTAGACTTTATCATTATTTTTACATTTATTTTGAGGCTTGTTCCATTCCTACAGCCGAGACATTGGTCCTGCTCCTGCTGTCCATACTGACACTGGAGTCAGCGGATTCCATCCGTTTCCTTTACAGACATTTCCTGTCAAAGCTAACAGATAAATCCCTGAATGCCTTTTACTATGCCTGCTCCTATGCCAAAGTGGATTATTCCAGGTTTATGAATGCAACAGCATCTATGGCATTGAAACTAATCCCGAAATCCTTAGAGACGCAGCCCGTTTTTTTATGCATGGATGATACCATTGTTCCCAAATATGGAAAGAAATTTGAGGATGTCTCAAAACTCTTTGACCATTCCGCGCACAACGGCAGCGGCTACCTGAATGGGCACTGCTTTGTAAGTGTCATGCTCTGTGTGCCAATGTGGGATAAAGGCAAGATTGTTTACCAGGCGTTTCCGCTTTCCTACCGTATGTGGCAGAAAGAAGAGTCAAAATTAAAGCTGGCTGCTTCCATGGTACGCCAGGCCATGCCTGAATTACAGGAAAAGGCGAATGTCATTATCCTATGCGACAGCTGGTATACAAAAGGGGATCTGGTTTCTGTCGTGGATGAATACCCAAACCTTGGCCTAATCGGAAATGCAAGGTATGACTCTGTCCTTTATGACCTTGCCCCGCAGCCGACCGGAAAAAGGGGCAGGCCTGCAAAACATGGGAAACGTCTTTCGGCGGAAAAAGATTTTACACTTTCGGATGAAAAAATAGGCGGTTATTATATTGGGATGCGCCGTGTCCTTACAAATATTTTCGGCACAAGGGAAGTTTTTGCCTATGTGACAGCCACAGAGAAGGAAGGCGGTTCCAGGCGCCTGTTCTTCAGTACGGTTTTCCCCACACAGCTGCAGATTTTTTGTGCATGGCAGGAAAAGACCCCCCTGAACCAGACGGGGAGTGCATGGATGGATTACATCCCCTTGTTCCTGTACTCATTCAGATGGAAGATAGAAGTCAGCTATTACGAACAGAAAACCTTCTGGTCACTATGCAGCTATATGGTGCGCAGCCGGAAAGGGATTGAAATGCTGGTTAATCTGATCAACATAGCTTATTGTGCGATGAAACTGCTGCCATATCAGGATGAAGCATTTTCAAAGTACCGTAGGGAAAGCGCACAGGATTTCAGGTTTGTGCTCAGCGAGCGGATCAGGCAGGAGGTATTTTTTGCCACTTTCGTGAAAAAGAGCGAAAGTATAATAAAATCATCTGCCCTTATGAGAGCCTTAAAATACCTTGTTCAGCAAAAGGAGCGCTATTTATAATAGTTGTAAAGTGGTGTAATATAATCATCAGCCCCTAATCCTAACCCGTAGATGATGTCTGTTTCCAAAACCTTTGCAGTAAGAAACAGAATCGGACAATCCACAAGCCCTCGGATTTTTTTGCAAAACATGAATCCATCAACATCTGGCATCATAATATCTAACAAAATCAAATCGTAATCTTTCAAGCGGTCTACCGCAACATCCGTTGCACTTCCACATATAGCAACAATATGACCATCTTTTTCCAAGCCATTCTTAACTAAGTCAAGAATGGCTTTTTCATCGTCAATTACCAACAACCGTGCCAATTTAAATCCTCCTTTATTTATCTGTCAATTCTGCAATAAAATATTTTTCATTGATATTTACTGCAATATCCGTTGTTCCCTCAAGCATATAAACATATCCATACCGCAATTTATCTCCTTCAACCGTTGTGATGTTTTGAGAAACCTGCCCAATTTCTTCACCTAAATCAGAGGCTTTTGTTGTTCTTTCTGTAATGGCGTATGTCTTTCCGTCAAAGCTTATCTCCGTATAATCAGCAGTATTCAGCTCATATTTTGGAAGAGTGTCATTCAGCGTATTATTCTTATCAGCCGTATCCAATATTTGATTGTTATTGCAGCCCGTGAAACAGACACTTAAAGCTATCAGACATACACATACCAACAGCATTTTCTTAATCATTTTCTTTTCCTCCGTCCCATAACTTAATCCAAATAATGCCGATAGCAAACAACACAAGCACCACCATTACATTTATTATAATCCCACCGTAAAATGAATTGCAACTCTGCAAATAAGCATTCCTGTCCGTGACAGAAAGACACCAGAAATCCATAAAGCGGACGCTCCACGCCCACGGAATATATTGCCAACATATATCCCCTAAACCCGTGAGCATAATTGCCGCCAATAAACTTCCTGCTATTCCAAGCCCCATAGAAGCACTTTTACCAAACATGAAAGCACACAGGAAATGTATCAGATATATAGGGGCAGTACCTAAAAGCAGAAGCCCTATAATCTGAATGCAGCCATTTATGGAAGCAAACGGAAAAAGGAGTGAAAAACAGGCAACAGCAACTACACAAAATAATAAGGAATTTATCAGTAAGAAACATATTTCCCCGATATAAACGCTTACCCTTGACGGGACAGCACTCAATATAAATTGATACTGTCCTGCCCGACTTTCCTGCTGTGCAATGATTCCCACGGTGATTCCAATCAAAAACGGATATATGATACCCATCATTTCAAGAAAAGCACTTATCTTAAGTGTCCTGTCCCAATTTGAAATATGAAAATAGCCTGCAAATGCCAAAGCCAATACAAAAGGGACAAGTACATAAATAACACTCAGTATAGAACGCTTCGTTTTAAGACAATTCGCTCTTATACACCTTAATATTGTTCTCACTATTTTACCTCCTGCTGTGAAAAACTTTTAGCACTGAGCCTTAGCAAAGTGAAACTTAGTATCACGGAAAACAGTAATGCTAAAACAATCATCGCAACTGGCACTGGTAAATTACCTGCTTCTTCAGAAACAGGTACACCGTTTGGCAATATCCCAATTGCAGGAACCATTAAACGGGATATCCAACTATACGGGCAAAAAATCCAAAACTTAGTATTCGCCAGTGCTACCCCTAAGAATGAGCCTATTCCTGCATTTATCACAACTGTTGCAAATGCACCAACCTTTTTCGACAGCCACAAGCAGACTGGTATTTCCCACATAGATGCCACAATAATACAAAAGATGCCCGCTGTAGCCTGAATCAGCGATATACTGATTGGAATTTCGTAAATAAGGAAAACTGCCACGCCGCCAAGCATATTCAAACTTAAGAATACTAAGTTTGCTGCAATGTCAAAAAGCAATATAACAGTCGCTTTTGCAATCCAGACATTTTCAAGCTTTATGGAAAGAGGAATAAGGCTTCTGTATTTCATCTTTCCCCCGTCCCGCTGCTCGCATATTGTACAAAGCAAAGTAAGGCAGCCTGGGAAAAGCAAAATATACCACCAGTTAAATGAATTTTGCTGATACCACATTGGTGCAAACACATTCATAAGCAGCGTAATAACAGGGGCAAGGATAAGAATTTTCATTACAAAAGTCCGTCTGTGTTTCATCCATTCTGAGCGTATATATTTTTTCATCCTGTTACCTCCTGCTTTCTTCAACGACTTTGAGAAACAGTTCCTCAAGATTTCCACTATGCTGCATTTCGCCCTCATATCCAAGCGTACCGTTTGCAATAATGCCTATGTCATCTGCAATAAGCTGTACCTCTGAAAGAATATGACTTGACAATATAACTGTTATCCCTTGCTGTGGAAATGAGCGGATTAAGTTTCGCAATTCTCCGATACCAATCGGGTCTAATCCGTTTGTCGGCTCATCCAGAATTAACAAAGACGGATGATTCAGCAATGCTATTGCAATCCCCAACCGCTGTTTCATCCCCATTGAGAATTGTCCTGCTTTTTTCTTTCCTGTATTTTGCAAATCCACAATTTTTAATACATCATTTATTCGCTGCTCTGGTAAGCCTAACAAAATAGTCCTTACTTTTAAATTTTCAAATGCCGTCAGATTTTCATATAACGGGGGATTTTCTATCAAAGCCCCAATATGCTTTAAGTCCTGTCTGTTCCATGCATGGCTGGCAAATTCAATCGTGCCAGATGTTGGACGGAGCATACCTGTTACCATCTTTAGGATTGTAGATTTTCCTGCCCCGTTCGGACCTAATAGTCCGTAAACGCTTTTTTCCCGTACATGGATTGATACATCCGTTACAGCAGAATGTTTCCCAAAATTCCTACTAAGATTTGTTGTTTTCAATATGAAATCCATAGTGTTCATTTCCTTTCTTGATTTTGATAGGAAAAGGGTACTGTACAGTTTTGAAGATTTCATAAAGATATACCATTTTATTCAACATTTTACATACAAAGGGAGCAAGGAAATATCCTCGCCCCCTGATTATTATTTGCAATATATAAATCTATGAATATATGATTTCCCTTTCCACAACTTCCCTTGCACAAGCCCTCACATCATTGTGCCGTCCTGTCCATTCTAAGGCGTTTTCTTCCTTTAGGCGTTCCGTTATGCCCTGTGCCTGTTTCATGCCCTCTATGAGCCTTTCAAAGCGTTCCTGCGCCTGCCTGTCAATGTCGGCAAGGTAAGAATTGAGCCTGCCACTTGTGAGCAGATTGGTGTATGTAACCTTTCGGTACTGCTTCAGATAGTCCAGATGCCGCTGTCCCCATGTGCCTATTGGCTGTTCTTCTTCGGCGGGTAAAGCTATACATGGAATTAAATAGTCACCTTGCCTTTCGTATCTGCCGCCCAGTTCCTCAAAAATCGTCTTTGCCATTGTCTGTTACCTCCACATTCTTTTTTATTTTGAATGTCCGCAAAATCCGTCCTACATCAGACGGACGCCAGGGCACATCGAGGTGGTGTAATGCGATGAGCCTGTCCTGTACGTTCGTCCCGGCTCCCATTTTTGCGGTTGAGCCTAACAAAAAACGAACCTGCCCGCTTCTTACTTTTGCGAACAGCTCCGCTTTCCTTGTTTCCGTATTGGCATTATGAATAAATGCTATCTCATTCTCCGGCACTCCCTTCGCCATAAGTTTATCCCTGATGTCCTCATATACGTTGAATGTCCCATCCCCTTTCGGTGTGGATAAATCGCAGAAGATTAGCTGCGCCGATTTCTGCTCTTTGGTCTGCTCCCATATTTCAAATGCTTTCTCCACACAGGTTGTGGCTTTGGAGTTTTCTTCATCGGGAAGCATATCATTGATGAGCCGCTGGTCTAACGCTAACTTTCTTCCATCGTTGGTTATCTTTAGCATATTATCTCGTGAGGGATCTACTTTACGGTCACGCACCGCCTCCGCCCTGTCCGCAAGGGACTGAACCATGTCCTGCTGGTATTCGCTCGGCTTTAACACGATATTTTCATAATCCGCTTTCGGAACAGGCAGCTTTAACATATCCGGTGTCTGAATGTCTGCGCTTTCCTTGAATAGCGCAATCAGCTCTGGCAGATTGAAGAACTTGGCAAACCTTGTTTTTGCCCTATATCCAGTTCCCTCCGGCGCAAGTTCACTGCCCCCAGTATTATAGATACATAAATGGATTTTTAATTGATTTCCCCAACAAACTTATAGAAAATCCTGATATTCTGGACTTTCTCCCCGTTGACGGTCTGAGGTTCCGAAACCTCAATCTTTTCGATCAGGCGATTGACAATCTCTGTAGTCAGCTCCTTAATCTCTGCACATTCCGCCATCTCATCGGCAAGGCGTTCCGCTTTACCTGCACTGTCCTCCAGATTTTCAGCCGTCGCTCTTAACTTTTCGATTTGCTCTGTATAGTCTTTCTTTTCCTGCTCAAAGTGGGCAGACAGCAACCGGAACTGCTGCTCTGATATCAACTGCTTTGACCAGTCCCCATACAACTTGATGAATTGTTTATCAGATTCTTTTAACTTTTTCTCTAAGACAGCCACTTTCTTATCAATATTCGCCTTGCTGTTTGCAGATGATATGTCCATCTGACCAAGCACTTTCCGCATAAATTTCTCTCGATCCTTTATGACCTTCCCTGCATGGAACTGGATATCAGAAAGTACCAGTTCTTCCAAATCCCCGGCGCTGATGCGGTGCTTACTGCAGAACTTCGCTCCCCTTGCACGGTAAATCCGGCACAGGTAATACGTCTTTTCAAGCAAAGGTCTGTCCGGGTTCCTTCCGTCCGTATGGATTGTCAGATTATTGCCACAATCGGCACATTTTAAAATTCCCCGGAACTTATTATCATAACCAGAAGTACAAGGCTTTACTTTTGTATGCCTGTCAAGAATTTTCTGAACGGTATTCCATGTATGCTCGTCTACTAGGGCTTCATGGTCGCTGGGTATAGTTACACGTTCCTTAATCGGGATATAACCTCTTGACTGCTGTTTAAAATGCTTCCTGTCATACCTCTGTACCCAAAAATAACCTTTATACAGAGGATTCCGGAGTATACGAATTATCGTAGACTGTTTCCAATTATAAATATCATCCTCAGCAATCAAAAACTTCCCGAAAACTTCCTGATTGTAATAAGCTGGCTTCGGAATTTTTTCTTCATAAAGAATTTTCCCGATCTTATTGTTTCCGTAACCTTCCAACGCAAGCTGGAAAATATAGCGAACAGTCGGCGCTGTCTCTTCATCCGCAATCAGATGATTTTTGTCTGCCGGGTCTTTTTTATAACCAAACGGTGCATACGCCCCCATAAATTTCCCCTGACTGGCTCGGATATACCTTCCCGTCTTTACCTTTTTAGAAATATCCCTCGAATAAAATTCGTTCAGGATATTCTTGAACGGAGTAATGTCCATCTCACCGCTGTTTGCGGAATCTACGCCGTCATTGACAGCGATATAGCGGACATGGTGGTTCGGGAAAAATACCTCGATATACGCCCCGCTCTCCAGATAATTCCTGCCGAGCCTTGATAAATCTTTGGTTATGACGCAATCCACATGCCCCGCTTCGATATCTGCAATCATCTGTTGAAAAGATGGCCGGTTAAAATTCGTACCAGAGTACCCATCGTCTACGTAGAACTTGTAGCTGTGGATTCCCATTTCTTCCGCTTTCCGTTTAAGGATTGCTTTCTGGCTCCCGATACTCATGCTCTCCCCGACGTTTCCATCATCCATTGACAATCTCGTATAGAGTGCTGTCCATATTTCTTTATTTTCTGTATTCTGCATATTGGCCTCCTATATTCACTCAATATCCAGAGACAGAAATACGCTGACTTCATTATAGCCTTTTCTGTCTCTGGTATCAACCGTCAATTCATCTTTTCAGACAGCTTTCTTCTCTGTCCCCATACTTCCGTTCCTTAATTTTTCCTCCACGTTCTTACGGGCGGCTTCTTCGCTCACTACTGTCAGTAATCCCTCCATACTTTCCGTGCCGGAATATACATGCTCTACCACATAACGGATCGGCGTATCCTTTCTCCCCTTTTTCTTTCTCTGCATAGATTCCCTCCCTTCTTTCAATATTTTTTCAGCTTTCTCCACTCCCCTGTTATGTTTCCTTTCAGCTTTTGTGCAGTTCCTATTTTTATCAAGGGACTGTTATCTGTTATGCTCCGCTTTCTTATCTGGATACAGTTTCCCGGAAACTACCGCCGCATGGCTGCGGATTTTGATTTCCCCACGCTTTTCACTTTCTATGGCATTGCGGTATCTCCCGTCTGAGAGAAAGAAGCGGTATCTCTCCCCTTTAAATCCTACGGGGCTGTCATTATTCAGCACATCAAGGACGATCATATGTCTTGTGTCCGGCTGGAACCGTTCCCTCCCTGACAGGTCATGCCCCTGTAAGACCGGCTGTTTCAACCGTTCCTTTGCTTCATTCAGTCTCCGCAGGACAGAACTTCTGCCCTGTCCTATGAAACGTGCCTTATTGTCCGCTATGAACCGGCTGCATTCCGGTTCTGGAAGTTTCTCCAGTTTGTCTGCGGCATTCCTTATGATAATCCGTGTCAGGTCGTCCCTGGCTGCTGACTGCCCGTCCCTCATAGCTTTCACTGTGTCCTCTTTTGTTGTCGCTTCATATTTGTAAACCATCTCCAGTTCACTCTTTGTAAATCGCATGAATCCCTCCTTGCTTTTTTCATAATGCCTGATCAGGGGAAGCTGTTTTTTGCTTCCTACTATATAAGCCAATTGGAGAACGCTAGTGGGAAAGGAAATTGGATTATTTTTAGAATTTTTTTATCTTCCGTGATGTAAAGCAATCACGCTGCGACTATTTTTAATAGGAGCCAATCTGCATATTTAGAAAATATGCAGGAACTGAGGGTATGGGGAAACAGAATCCCCATCAAGGTTGCCGGGTAAGCAAAACCCACAAAGTGGGTTTTGAGTTACTCTGGCGAAACTTGCTCTTGGCTATACACTTCCCACTACCAGGGTGTGTCACGGACTTTCACCGATTAGATTGCGCCCATACTGGGCGCACATAAAAAACGGCAAACCCTTTCCTACATGGATTCGCCGTTTTAAGCCTGCCATTGCGCAAACATTCTCCTATGATTCTGTTTTTAAATTCAAAAAGCAGTGAATCTTGTAGACTTACTGCTTTCTTACATTTATGCAAAACAACGTTTTATTGTTAGATCTATTCTTTATCAAAACGGAATTTCAATATACCGTCTATTAACCGTTCCCTTACATGGTTTTCTACATCTGTATTCACATAACCATCCATTTTTGAAAAATATCGGATATATCCACCATAATGTTCTAATACTGTTTCGATTGCTCCCGGATCACCATTGGCAGCTTTTACAATCGTTCCATACGAAATAAGATTCTTTCCCTTCATTCCTGTTTCACCATTTCTCTTTTTAGCTGCTTCATTACCGTCTGCATCCTGCTCCAAACGCTACTATGTGCCTGACCATAATACCCTGCAATTTCCTGGTAAGTATAATGTTTAAAAAAATATAAGAATACAATTTCTTGTTTCTCCCTTTCCAATGAGGATAATGCCTTGGAAAGCCGCTCATTTTCTAGAATTACAGTATGTCCGCAAAGCAACAGTGGATATCTGGCTTCTATTCCATTCTCAAATCCCCCACAACTATATGCTGGTATCACTCCTGATTCTACTAAATACTCAAAAGATATTTCCTGCTTCCATCTTTTAGAAGCTTTGCCCTTAGCTTCTGCTGACGAATGATGAATGATGATCTTACATAGGGCATTAAACTCATGCTCAATGCGTCTTTGATATTCTTCACTGATTTTTTCCACGACATATTTCCTCGCACCATCAGAATAACTCTGATAAAAATATTTTCTTAAAATTCATGGGCATTATGCTTTTTGCGCATCCAAAATTGCTCGGAGATATTCCTCCCTGTTCCTAGCTCCCCGATATATCTCATAAGATATTTTCCCATTTTCCAAAAACAAGATACGGTTACAGTAGCTTGCAGAAAAAGAATCATGCGTAACCATCAAAATAGTTGTCTTGAATTTCTTATTGATTTCTAAAAGCAATTCCATTAAATTTTCTGAATTCTGTGCGTCAAGGGCGCCTGTCGGTTCGTCAGCTAAAATCAATTTAGGATTATTTACGAGCGCTCTGGCACAGGAACATCTCTGCTGTTGTCCACCGGATACTTGATATGGATATTTGTTTCCAGCTTCCTTGATTCCCAATATATTTATGATTTCTTCCGTTCGTTTTATGATGTCGTTACTTTTTTCTTCATTAAGAATCAGGGGCATATAAATATTTTCCTGCAATGTCATGGTATCTAAGAGATTGAAGTTTTGGAAAATGAAACCTAAATTTTCCTTCCTAAATCCACTTCTCTCGTCCTCGCTCATTTTTGTAATATCTTTTCCTTCAAAATATATGTGCCCTGCCGTAGCTGTGTCAATGGTGGCAAGCACATTCAGTAACGATGTTTTTCCAGAACCGGATTCCCCCATAATCCCAACAAATTCCCCTTTTGATATTTCAAAACTAACTCTGTCTACTGCTTTAGTAATGTTTCCTGAACTCCCATAATATTTCTCAACATCTTTCACCTTTATATATGCTTCCATTTCATTTTTCCTTTCTACATTCCCAATATATTAAGATCTATTTTTTCATCACAAATATCCAATATTCTTTTATCATGCGATACAATAATAAATATGTGATGTTCTTTTTCCTGTATAAGCAACTGAACTAATCGTTGTACTGTTTCCATATCCAATCCGTTTGTCGGTTCATCCAAAATCGTCAGTGTGCAATTCTTTTGAAAAGTACGCACTAAGGCTAATTTTTGCATCTCTCCACCAGAACAATGCACAATGTTTTCTTCTTGCTCCATATCAAAATCTTGATTCAGAAGAAACTGCCGAATCAATTCCTGCTCAATATCCGGATTATATTTTTCAATCCCAAAATGCAGATATTCTTTAGGTGAAATATTAATTCGTTCTGTTTGCTGTCCCAAAAAAGCAATGTTGCATTTCAGTATTTCGGAACTACACAGTTCTTTTATATTGGTTCCGTTATACAGAATTTCTCCCCCATACTCTTTCGGATACAATCCCAATATTACATCTAACAATGTAGATTTTCCTGCACCATTCTCACCTACTATTCCATAAATTTTTCCTACTTCAAACGTTGCAGATAATTGATGGAATAGCATTTTCTTTCCAAATGAAAAAGAAATATTCTCAAGTCTTACTGTCTTAATTTCATTTTCCTCTAAATTTCTTAATCTTTTATTGCATAAAGTTTCCGTTTGGCACTCTGCCAATAGTTCATTCATACGATCTGCCGCAACTTTTACTTTAGGGTAGCTTCCAGAGAAGTCGATAATGTCCGAAGCAGCAGACAATATCATATTTACATAGCTATTAATAATAGTAAAATATCCAATTGATATTTTTCCAATCACAACATTATATCCACCAATCCCTAATATCAACAGATAACATAGTACCATAATAAGGCGATTTAAGTTGGAAAAAAGATATTGTGTCTTTACTTGACCGACTGCGCTTTTTAACATCCTATGAAACGAACATGCAAACCTGTCTTCCATTTCTTTTGATATTGCATTTTCTTTTACAAATTGCGTGCATCGTATCTGTTCCATTCCTTTAGATGTGTAATCATTCCCTGCCTCCTTATATTCATGCTCGTTTTCATACATTCTTTTTTCCAATTTCCAATATATGTATAGATATATTGGAATTGTCAGCATAACAAGTAATCCCAGTATCAAATCTGCACGAAGTACAAATAAAGCGCTTACAATCAAAAGGAGCATATTATATGCAATATCTGGAATACTATTCAACACAAATTCCGCAATAGTAGCTGCATCTCCGGTAATTTGATCTGTCAAAAAGGCCGCATCATGACTTTGAAAAAAGGAGAGGGATGTACCATATACATGTTGGAACATTTTGTTGCATATTTTGTACAAAAATGTATTATTCAATTTTGTCATAAGGTATGTCATCCCATATTCCATCAGTATAGAAAATATATTAAGAAATGCCATTGCCCCCACAAATGCTAAAATCATAGGTTGCTTTCCTACTAAGGAATCAATATATGAGCCACTTACATATGGAACCAAAAGCTGCAGAAGCAACGTTCCCAATGAAACTAAAAAATAAGCGGCAAGAGCCTTCTTCATAGATAAAATTTCTTTCTTTAAAAGAATCTGAACTTTCATATCTTTTCTCCATTCTCTTATCAGATAGTGGCAAAACTGGTCAATGCCCCATCGGGGCATTGACCGAAGCTGCTTTTTATTTGCCGAAGATATGATACCAACAGGTATACTTCTTGCATCCTTTCGCATGGCATGAACCTTTCGCTGCTACTTCCACTGGTGTTCTTAATACATCCATTTCTGTTTCCTCCTTATATTTATATGGTTAATATGTCTTACTTGCCAAAAATGTGGTAAATACAGGTGTATTTCTTACAGCCTTTCGTGTTGCATGCTTTCTTGCTTGCAAGTTCAGCTGGCGCATTTAATACTTCCATTTGTCTTTCCTCCTGACTTTTATTTCCAATATGCTGTCATCATCCCTCATGAAAATTTCTGTTCTGTTTAGGACAGAAGCTGCTCTAATTGTCATACCAGCAGACTTTTCCCCGGTGCTTTCCGCTCTTATGTTTCTTCTTAACTAACTTCTTGATGAGTTTTTCCAATCCTTCTGTTCCAGTATTATATACTGGACAAGTATAATTACAGGACTCTGAATTCCTCTTCTGGTTTTGAGGCTGAACTAAGATATTCATACATCTTCCCTCCTTTCATTCAACACTTCTGCCGCATATGCCTGCATATACTCGCCTACATTGTAACGGTACTGCTCACATAATTGGTTTTTTTCTATTCTGCTATGAGGGCATCCACCCATACATATTGGCATAAACTTACACTTGCCGCACTCATCATCTTCCGTTGGGTCATACAGCATATATTCCGACGTTACCTGCTGTGACTGTGAATCAGTAATATCCGATTGCTTCTGAGGATTTACCCATTCATTAACAGTTCCTATGCGGCGTTCCATAATTCCAACATCACTCCAACATTTGTATATATTTCCTTTTGCGTCAATAACATAGCCCTGTGCATAATCTGCCCCACAGTAATTTCCCATCGGTTGAGGATAAAAGGATTCCAAAGGCATTCCATTGTTCAGCCAAAAATTAAGATTAAATTTTGAATACTTTTCTGCCGACATACATGTGCAGTTCTCACACGTTCCGTTTGTAGATGTTACCAAACCAAGATAACAGAAAACATCCTCATAAATATTTCTTTTCTTCAATTCCTCGATAACATTCTGAACTTCATTCTGATTTCCTTTATCTACATTAATCCGGATTGCAATCCCAATTTTCCCATGAATTTTCTCTAAATTTGCAAGTATTGTATCGTATGTATTTCCACCGTTTACTAATGGTCTTCTGCCATTATGTGTATTGGCATCCCCATCCAGTGTTATCTGGACATCTGTAATGTCCAATTCCAGCAGTTTATCGCAGACTTCCTCAGTAAGCAGATAGCCATTCGTAATAATGCTTGCTGAATATTCTATATTATATTTGCTACAGATGCTTTTCATCTTATTTGTTAGGCTTTCTATTGGTTCGATTGCTAACAGTGGTTCTCCGCCATACCATGTAATTACCAGTTTTTCCAAATGAGAGGCTTCTTTTTCCACTAACTTGCAGATGTCATCACTGACCTCTTCCGTCATGCTCCCATTGCTGTAATGTCCGCTTTCAAAACAATATACACAGCGAAAATTACAAGCCATTGTAGGCGTGATTGTCAAAGACAATACCGATGTATCAAACTTTGAATTCAACATACGCATTTTGATATCCTTTTTTTCATCAAAATTATCTTCAACCAAAAAACCACAATATTTTAGGTTCTTTAAAAAATCAACATCTACAATTTCCTTCTTTTTTGCAGCATATTCCTGGAACTGTCTATGCTTTTCTGCGTCTATATGTGCAAGACTGCCTGTACGCATATTGTAATATAACGCTTCCCCATTTCCTGTTTTATTCTCAATAATGTAATTGTAATAAGATGGTTTCATGATAGTTTTCCTTCCTTTCGATGATGAATATTTCTCCTAAAAAATATATCCGTAAGTATAAAGTAAATAATGTACAGCATTAAAATCCACAATAACGACAAGAACACATATTTTACCCATACCGCACGAAGTCCCGTAGCCAGAATAAAACCTTTGCTTGCATGGTTCGCAATCAGACATCCGGGAATAAGCGCCATACAAAGCGGAATCAGATAATTAACTGCCAACTGTTCATGTATCACCGTATCAATTTTTGTTTGATTCATTCCCAGTTTTTCTAAAAGCAGGTAACGGCGTCTGTTTGATTCCGAAGTGCTGATCAGATGGGATGCAAGGAAAGAAATTGCCACGCATAAAAACACGATACTTACATAGGCAAACGCAAATATAAATGGCACAAGCGTTGCTTTCAATTCTGTTTCCACCTGCTTTTTCAGCAAAATCGGACTGACATATAAAATACTGTGGTTACTGCCCCAATAAAGCCCGTCATTTCCACTGGACGCATCATCTAATTTATCAAACACTGTTCCTGCAGCCTGTTTCTTTATAGATGCCGCAAATACAGAGTAATATGGTGTCATATGATTTGCCGCATCATCCGGGATTACCAAAACATAGTCAGCTCCATTATGTCCATTCTGTTCAAAATCTACAGTACTGATTTCTTTGCAGTGCAATTCTTTTGTATCACATAGCAGCGTCCTGCTTCGGATTTCATTAGTAAGTTCAGGTTCTAACCTTCTTTTAATCTGTAAAATATACTCATCTGCCCGGAGTTTGACAGGCTTCTGGCCAAGCATTTTCCGAAGTATGTTATAGTCGCTCACTTTCATATAAGTATCATATTCATAGTAGACGTCATATCCCTCTTCATCAGCGTCCAGCTTTTCTGCATCGAATGCACCCTCTCCACTGATAAATCGATCCCCAAAATACATCAGATGTGTATAAAGCCATTCATTCATCATACTGACGCCATTTTGATATATCACATATTCATGGGATTCCTGTATTCCAGTTTCACTTTCTAATATATCTTTTTCACGCTGGAATTCAGGTTTGGGGGCTTGATGATATATCATGACATCAAACGGATATTCCGAATCAATCTGGTGGTTCTGATAATCGGTATACATCATGGCAACTGCGCTTCCTGAAATAGAAACAACTAAAAGGGACATAACAAATATGATTATTTTCCGCATAGAATATAGTTCAGATTCTATTGCCCTGCATAAAAATAGCCGGTTTCCTTTCAAAAGCCATTTTTTAGTTCTTTTCCTTTGCTTCTTCTTTCCAGATATTTTTTCATCGGCTTCATTTATCCTCTCCATTTCATTTAACTGACGGATATTCATTTTGGAAAATTGTTTTCTCACTTTAAGCAATGCGGCTAAATAACAAAATAAATATAAAGTTGCTGTCAAACACACCGTTACAAGCTGAAAATCCATTTTAAGCACATATTCCGTCCGGAACATATGGAAAAAAATTACCATCAAAAACTGTTTCAGCAATTCCCCTGCCAGGATTCCAGGTATATATGCCATTCCAACCATAAATACCGTTTCTTTTCGGAAAATCTGAAATACCTCTGTTCCTTTCATGCCAAACAGCATATACAGCCCGAATTCCCTGCTGCGGATTTTCAGCGATTGCCGCATCATATATTGGATCAGCCACGCCGTAATCATAACAATCAGTACAGATGCTATTCCTAAAAACACAGCCAGAACCGATGCCGTTTCGCAGGCTCTCCTGACATCTTCTGAAAAAAACAGAGAATTAAACGCAAACATTAGCGCTGCAATCAATATCATTGTAAAAAAATATACTGGCTCTCTTATAATCGCAGTCTTTACATTTCTCCTGGCCAACTGATTTTTGCTTAACATTTTTATCCTTCCTTTATATCTCTTCCTGATGTAGTCAGTATAACACTGCCCCCTACAGATTACCTATTGATTTTCATTACCTGAATCTTACAATTTTGTCATATATCCGGAAATATGCTGTTCTCCATTTGAAAAGGCAAACTCCCCACATCCATTTGTGATGAATTTGCCTTTTAGAATCAGATGTTTTGTTTTGCCGGAAGCGATAGATAAACAGAAGTATATTCTTTGAACAAAGATTCTGCCCATACTTCCATATCCAGCTTTTGACATAATTTTTTTACCAGATATAAGCCTATTCCCGTAGAACGCTCGTTTTCCCTTCCATTGCTCCCGGTAAACCCCTTCTCAAAAATCCTCGGTAATTCCTCTTCCTTTATCCCTGTCCCATTATCCCATATTTTCAGTATAACTTTTTTGCTCTTTTTTTCAGATGACAGGATAATCTTTGCATCCTCCTTGCGCCGGTATTTTACGGAGTTTAAAAGAATCTGGCTTATAAGAAAGATAAGCCACTTTTCGTCCCCATAAATATAAATATCATCCTCGCACTTAAAATCTATTCCGACACAGCTATTCATAATTATAGTACGGTTTCTGTTAATTGCCCTGACTAAGATACGGTGTAAATTCAGCTTCTGAATCAAATAATCTTTATATACCTGTTCTGAACGAGCATAATATAGCGCACGTTCTACGTCATTTTCAATTTTTCCCAATTCTATGTTCAACCCCTTTTTCAAGACGGGATTATCTCCAGCCCTGTTTTCTATCATAAGCTGCATTGAGGTAATCGGCGCTTTTACTTCATGTATCCATTCTTCAATATATTCCTCATACTCCCTTTCTTCATCCTCTATCTTATGAATCTGCTCTATAGCTGAACTTCCCACCAGCCTTAATAATTCCTGATACAATTTGTCCTCGGCACGATAAGAAACGGGCAGAAGCTCAGCGATCAGCCAAGGATGCTCCATACCTTCTACCCGCTCCCGGATTGTTTTGAAATATTCTTTTCTTCTGTACCACTCTATCAGATTCTTTATGAATAGTATGCTGATAATTGTTAAATCAATCAAAAAAATAGAAGCAAAAGTATTACCTACGATATATAAAAATTCAGATAAAATAAATAAAACTACCAGTGTCCCTAATAACCTTGTTACTCTATCCTTACAGTAATCTTTCAGTTTCATACCGTCCCCTCTCTTGCTTTTAACTGATAGCCCATTCCCCTTTTTGTCTGTATCAGATCCTGTACTCCGATATCTTCTAACTTCTGGCGGATTCTTCTGATGTTGACACTCAATGTATTATCATCTACAAAGCTTTCATTATCCCACAAATTATTCATTAAATCTTCTCTTGATATTATTTCATCTTTATGCATAAAAACCTGCTAACAAAAGTCAAGACTTTTTAGCAGGTTTTTAAATATATTTTTCGTATGAATTTTTCCTACGACAATTAGACCGGTGGAAAATCCGGTCTGCCGTATCCGCTGTTTTAGTTCTTTTTACTTCTGGTATACTTCCATCACACGTGCATAATAAATCCTAAGGAATTTATTTAATCCCGCTATTTTTGCTGCACGTTTTGACTTTCCTTCTTTTTCTTTCTTCAAAATAAATCTATACACTGCTGCGTCTGCTGGCTCTTTATGGGTTTTCAGACATCTCATCACTTCATATCCAATCTTTCGCAGGCTGGAAGAACCTCTCTTGGATATTTTCCTCTCTGTCCCCATAAACTGCCCTGACTGATAGGGCGGCGCGTCGATTCCTGCGTGGGCTATCAGGGCTTTTCCGCTATGGAATCTTCTCACATCCCCAATCTCTGCAATCAATTTAGGCGCAAGGACATTTCCAACACCTCCCATTGCCCTGACAACCGGATATTCCGGCAGACTCTTGGCTAATGCCTGCATCTGTGTTAGAATGGTCATCAGAGTGTTATCGACTTCTCGTAACACCCGTACTGCCTCCTGTACCAGCATTTTGGTCGATGGGGTATCGGAGGGTACTGTGGGGATGCCTTCTTTTGCCAGTGCATAGATCTTGACGGCTTTATCCTGGCTCTGATGGTATCCCTTCTCTTTTGCCCATTTCAGATAGCTCTCTATAAACTGTTCCTCCGGTTTCTTCGTGATATTGTCATAATGCCAGTATTCTTCCGCAAAATCCCCCAGCTTATCTTTCCCATTTGTTTCATTCCAGCCTTTCAGCAGCGTTTTGATCCCAGGCATCGTATAGTCCAGAAGATGAGTCAGTTCCAACACGCTCTCCACACGCATCCGCATATAGTGACGGTACTGCCTTCCCAAAAGCTTCAGCTCCGCATAGACGCTTTCTTCTGCCTCATAGTCCTTCAGCCTGTACCAATGGTCAATCCCATAGTTAGAGATTGTAATGGCATCCTGCTTATCCGTTTTCACACGTCTTAACCCCTGACAGCGGTATTCCTTCATCTCAAATGGATTAATCACTGCCACAAACAGCCCTTTTTCTTTCAGATAGCTTAATACAGGCAGATGGTAGATCCCAGTAGCTTCCATGACCACACGGATGTCATCATTCAGACGCAGCAGCATGGAAGTCAGTTCGGACAGTTCTTTCTCCACATGACAGACTTCAAAAGGCCTGCTCACAACCTCACCATAAGGCTTTAAGATACATACGGTACTTTTTTCTTTTGACACATCAATTCCTACACTTATCATCTGTAACCTCCAAAATAAATCTGTAATTGTCCCATCCACACTTATTACCACTCATTTTAGTTCGTTACACGAAAGCACCTTACGGGTTTCAACCTGCTTAAACGACTGCTTATAATAAGGGATGGTTGACGGTTTTTATGACGGATGTGGTTAATCCAAAAATCGCTTCGCCAGACCAATTACTCCCTTATCATAAAAAAATAAGTGCAGAAGGTAAAGCACTATTGATATGCCTTATCTCTTACACTTATATGGTACTAAAAATAGGACAGTATATGCATTTCATTTTTGGAAAGTTCAACTTCCTTTTTTTCACACCGCACTGTACCATTAAGCAGATTCAGCTCTATTCCTCCAAAGACAAGCACTTTATTCTGTGATTTTCCAGAAACTCTCCGCAATATTGCGGCTATGTGTGCCAGTAATACTGCAGGACGGTAAGGTTTCTCTATAAAATCGTCGCCACCCGTCATCATACATTCTAATTCTGCGGAAGAGGAACTTTGTGAAGTAATAAAAATAATAGGGACATCCGATATCATCCGTATTTTAGAACACAGAGTAATTCCATCGGCTCCCGGCAGAGCAACATCAAGAAGAAGCAAATCCGGCTGCAGTTTCTGCACATATTCTGGAATGTTAGCAAAATCCTCCGCAACATCTGCACGATATCCGGCATTTTCCAACAATAACTTAAGTTCTCTTTGAACAGATAGATCATCATCTATGATTACAATATAATACATGAAGCATCTCTCCTGACCTTTCATATCTGCTTACCAATTTTTCATTCTTGCGTTTTATTATAGCAAACTGAGTTTTTTATGCAATACTTTCCAAATATGTTAAAAGAGCAATCCATTTATGGTTGCTCTTTTTAGCGTATTTCTCCCTGGATTTGTTTATGTACCTCTAATTCTGGTGCTATCTCTATGGCTGTCTGGGTTTCCCCGAATGATGCCGCCCAACTGTCAAAATGCCCTAACCCCAATCGCTGTAAGGTGTTGTACTGGAGATAACGCATATTGGTGTAGAGTTCCGTCATGCTGTTGCTGATCGGCGTACCCGTTGCGAACGTGATGCCCTTCCCTCCGGTCAGCTCGTCCATGTACTGGCACTTGGCAAACATATCCGAGGATTTCTGCGCTTCCGTCTGTGCGATGCCCGCCACATTCCTCATCTTTGTGTATAAAAAGAGGTTCTTATAGTTATGGCTTTCATCTACAAACAGCCGATCCACGCCCAACTGTTCAAAGGTCACAACATTGTCTTTCCGGCTGGAATCGTTTAAGCGGCTTAATCTGGTAGAAAGTGATTTTTTTGTCTTTTCCATCTGTTTAATGGAGTAACGCTCGCCATTCTCCGCTTTGAGGGCTTCGATCGCCATTTCAATTTCTGTTATCTGCCTTTCAATCATTGCCATCTGCCTTTCGGTGGAAAGCGAAATCTTCTCGAACTGACTGTGACCGATAATCACAGCGTCATAATCCCCTGTCGCTATCCGGGAGCAGAACTTTTTCCGGTTTGCGGGTTCAAAATCCTTCTTGGTTGCCGCTAAGATATTCGCCCCCGGATACAGGCGCAGGAAGTCACTCGCCCACTGCTCCGTCAAATGGTTTGGCACGACAAATAAGCTCTTTTGGCACAATCCCAACCTCTTATTTTCCATTGCCGCCGCAATCATTTCAAAGGTCTTTCCCGCACCCACGCAATGGGCAAGGAGCGTGTTGTCCCCGTATAACTGATGCGCCACAGCGTTAAGCTGGTGCGGTCTGAGTACGATGTCCGGCGTCATTCCGGGGAATTTTAAGTGCGAACCGTCATATTCCCTCGGTCTTGTGGAATTGAAAAGCTCGTTATACTTTGCGCATAAATCCTGCCTGCGCTCCGGATCACGAAATACCCAGTCCTTAAATGCTTCCCTTATGGCTTCCTGCTTCTGGCTTGCAAGCATGGTTTCTTTTTTATTGAGGACTCTCTTTTCCTTTCCGTCCTCCGTAACCACATCAAAGATACGGGTGTCACGAAGGTTCAGGGAATCTTCTAAAATCCTGTATGCGTTTGCCCTGCCTGTTCCGTAGGTCATATTGACAAGGGCATTTCCCCTGTCTGCATTTTTCCCTTTTACGTTCCACTGCCCGGTCACATTGGAAAACTGTACGCCCATTGTCTTACGGTCAAACAGGTATTCCGGCGTTTCAAAAGTTTCACGCATGAAGTCCTCAATATATTTTGTGGAAATCCATGTAGCGCCGATACGCACCTCAATCTCCGATGCGTCAAGCTCCTTCGGCTGTACGCTTTCCAGTGAGGATACGTTAATGGCATATTCCGGGTGGTTTTCCGCAAAGGTTCTCGCTACTGACAGCTTCTCCCGCACGTTCCCGCTTAAATACTCGTCTGCGGTTTCCCATTCCTCTGTGACCGGGTTCTGGAAGATTACTCCGGCAAGCTCCTTCGTGATTTCCTCCACGCTCTTGTCCGCAAGCTCCGACATATAGGCTAAATCCACGCCCGCCTTCTCGCTAAGTGATACCGCCAGCGCTTCGCTGGCTGTGTCCACGCTCGTCACAACTTCCTGCTTTTTAATGGTACGCTTCGAGAACATATCCGCCTTGCCAATAAACTTCCCCTCATCGTCCAGATTTTCAAGGGAACATAACAGACAGTAGCTGGAATCCTGATTGAACGCCCTTTTATTGGTCTGTGAGCTGATAAGACCGAATTTCTTGGAGAAATCATCGTATAACTGATTCAACTCCGTCTGTTTGTTTTTAATCATATCATCCGGGTATTCTTCCAACTGGAAGTTTATCAATTCCTGCGTGCAGTCCCGGATTGCCACCATGCCCTTCATGCGCTGCTCCGCTTTCTCCGAAACGTCCACAGGCTTCATTATGGAATTTTCCCGGTAATACACTTTATCGTCCACTACGGTATAACTGTAATTCTTCACGTCCGGATCGGCGGGTATGTTCTCCCTTGCCAGTTCATCTTCAATCTCGTTAAAATCCGCCTGCTCGATGCTGCCCTCCACATAAGAGAGCGCATGTTTAAGCTGTGCCGACAGGGGGAGGGAAGTATCCGGCAGACAGGCGCTTTCCATGCCATGCGCCCCGGAAACCATCTCCATTTTTCCGAGTACCATTTCCGGGTGGTCTGCAAAATACTGGTTCATCACGATACCGTCTTTTTCCGTCAGATGCACCCAGTCCGGTTCAATGTCTAATACCCTGTCACGCTTCTTTAAAAATAAAATGTCCGAAGTGACCTCCGTACCCGCATTTTCCTTAAATGCTGTGTTCGGAAGCCGGACTGCCCCTAAAAGCTCCGCCCGCTGTGCAAGGTATTTCCGCACTTCCGGGTTTTTCTTATCCATAGTCCCCTTTGAAGTGACAAAGGCAACAATGCCGCCCGGACGTACTTTATCCAAAGTCTTTGCGAAAAAATAATCGTGTATGAGGAAATTATGCTTGTCATACTTCCTGTCAGACACTTTATACTGTCCGAAAGGCACATTTCCCACCGCCACGTCAAAAAAGTCATTGGGATAACTGGTATTCTCAAAGCCTGTGATTTTAATATCCGCATGAGGGTAAAGCTGTTTTGCGATGCGCCCGGTAAGTCCGTCAAGTTCCGCCCCGTAGAGCCTGCTTCCCGCCATTTTCTCCGGCAGACAGCCATAGAAATTCCCGATGCCTGCGGCGGGATCTAACACATTACCTTTTGTAAATCCCATTTTCCCCACTGCATCATAGATTGCCTGAATGATGACCGGGCTTGTGTAGTGGGCATTTAACGTGCTTTCCCTTGCGGAAGCGTATTCCTCCGGGGATAACAGGCTCTTTAATTCCTGATACTCATTCGCCCAGTTCGCTTTGGAAGAATCAAAGGCATCGGCAAGACCGCCCCAACCCACATATTTTGCTAAAATTTCCTGTTCCTCCGGTGTGGCAGTGCGGCGTTCACCTTCAATCTTTTCAAGGGTTCGTATGGCTTCCACGTTCTGCCGGAATTTCTCTTTCGGTGCAAATCCTTTTCCGGTATTCTCCGCTTCATTGAAAGAGATACGGTAATTGACTGCGCCCGTTTTATCAATTTCCGGCTGTTTTTGAGATGCTTTTCCCGGCTCTGGCGGGTTGCCCCCGGTCAGCGTTTCCACATCGCCCATGACCTGCCGGATAAACAAATTGTTTTCTAAGGCGGTTTCATCTACTAACTGCCCGTCCACAATCCCGGCTTTTTCCAGACCTTCCCGGACAGCCTGCGTATCAATGTCGGGGAAATCATCTTTTTCAGCAGTATCTTTTGTGCCAGAAACATCTTCCGTTTCCTCTGTAACATTTTCCGGCTCTGATACAATATCTTTTAATTCTGAAACAGTTCCCGGCTCTGTAATAATATTTTCTGCTTCTTTCCCCTGTAAATCTCCGTTGAGATTTTGGCAGAAAACATCCGCTTCCTCCGGTGTGTCAAATGTCGGCACTGTGCCATCGCCTGTCACATAATAATCCTGTGTTTCGCTGTCCCATACCGCATAAGGCTCTGTAAAGGCATCCGAAGTTTCCGTAACCGTAAAGCGTACTGTTTCTTCCTGTTCCGGTTCTTCTGTCCGTTTTTCCGGCTCTGCATCCGGGTGATTTTCCTCCCGGCGCTCTCCTGCCGACTCTGCTTCAGATACTTCCGCAGCGTGTCCCTCCCTCTGCTGTCCCGGCTCGTTCTCATAACGTGCCGCATACTTCTGTGCTTCCTTCAGCAGGGCATCCATCTCCACCGCTTTTTCCGCATTGCCGCTTATTGACTGCATCAGTACATAATCGGCGGCTTCCAGAAACAGGGTGTCATAAACTGCCCTGCCCTCCAACCTCCTGTCAGCGTCCTCTATGGCAACCGCCCCGGTATCCTCGTTCCAGCCGACCACATCTTTCATGGACAGCGCACCGCAGATTTTTACCACTACGGACATTTCCGCAAGCCTTTCAGCCAGTGCTTTCTCACTTTCACTGGATTTATTTTCTGGTTCGGGACTCTGAATATTGTCCCCGGAAATTTCCGCTTCCTGCTCCGGTACAGCCATTTTTTCCGGTTCTCTGTCACGCTCTATATACCGCCTTGCCTGATTGGTAAAACCGTCCAAAACAGCCGGGTGTGAAGTGACGATATAATCCCTTGTCTGCCAGTCAGCGGAAGGCACAAGGCTTTTCGCCCATTCTTTATTGTTTGGGGAAAAACGCCCGTCATGGGATAAGTGCGTGATTGTGTTGGCAAGGACAATCTCTACCCGTTCCTTCCCGTACTGCCGGATAACGCCCTCTGCGGTATCCCCCGGAAGTGTGTAACCGTCAAATTTCTCCGCAATCGCTTTTTCTATGGCATCTTTGCACTCCACCCGGACACCATGCTCCAGCTTTTCCTGCTCCCGGCGCATGGCTTCCTCCGCCTGCTCTTTTTTGTACTGTGCGAAGGCTTCCTTCCCTTTCGGCGTAAGGTATTTATCCGCATTGACAAGTTCCCTGATGCGCTTCTCCACCACGTTCCATGTTAAAAGCACTTTTGTGTATGAATCGCCTATTCTGCCTTTCCCCAATTTGATTCCTTTGGAATCGTGCCATTCATCACTCCGGTCTGAACCGATTAAGGCTGGCGAACCGCCGCCCGTCCCGTACTCATTTTTAAGGAATGCAATATTTTCCTTCCTGTCATGCCCTTCCATAAAATACTCATAGATACGGAACTGCCCATGATGATAGTTGCTGCCGCCTGTCAGACGCTCATCTATCTCATCCTGTGTGATAAAATCCTCATGCAGCACCTCCACGCTGTCCTGTACCGGGTATTCCGTTTTCTCTGTGCTTAAATCCGCAATCTCTGAAAGCAGATGCTCCGGCTTTTTCACATACCGCCACCTGATCTGCTTTTCCCCGGCTTCAATCTGCTCTTTTGCGTGGGAAAGCTCCCCGGCGATGACATCACGCCCCTCCTGTGTGGATAAAAGCTCGCACAGGATTGTCATGCTCTCCGGGTGGTTGTGGCTTTTAATCGGTATGCTCTCCGGCGCTTCCCCGATACCGTCCCAAAAGAAATTGAACAGGTCATTTGACACCCTCTGGCGTTCCACCGCATCCACAAGGAACACTTCATTTGCGCCCATGTAAGAGCCATTCTCCACCATAGAACGGACAACGCCCTCTATTTCCTGCCAGCCCATCACCGCAGCCGGGTTTTCCTTTGCGGACATCCCATAGCCGATGCTCATGCCGGATTCATTGAACCAGACGGATATGGGATTGCTGCCAAAATCAAAGCCTTTCCCCGTAGTCCGGTACTCATTTTTGAGAAATTCCGCCATTTCCTCCGGCGTTTTGCCCTGCTGGTACTTGGCATAAATGCGGCTCCTGCTGTTATCCCGTCCGCCCCCTGTGCGTAAAATGGCTTCAAGCTGCTCCTCTGGCAGAGAAAAAGCGGCGGGCATGATATATTTCTCTCCTGCCTGCGCCGCTTCTATCGTGCCGATCTGTTCCTCTATGGTGGGGAATAAACTAAGCTGCTGGTAACTTTGCGTTTCCTTCGGTTCTTCCCACTGCGGTATCTGCCCCTCTTTCAGATATTCGCCCTTTTCCATGTAAAAGGCGATGCTGTCCCTCACAGCTTCCCATGATACAGTTGCCTCCGCTGTCCGGTTTAAATAGCTCCCCTTCCAGACCGTCAGACCGTTTTCGTCCGCCCTGTACCCGGCTCTTTCCTCCCCTACATAAAACTCGGTAAATTCCTTATGGCGGTAACTGTTTTTGATATATTCCGTCTGTTTATCCTTATCCGGCTCGAAAAGCATTACCCCGGCAATGTCCGGGCATTTATGCACCATAAATTCATCAAACTGCAAGATGCCTTTCCCTATTCCGGACAAAGAAAGACCGGGCAATGGTTCTCCACTGTCCGGCTCTGGTAAATCCTTATTTTCAGTTTTTTCAGTCGCTCCTTCACTTACAGGCTGTATACCAGTTCCCTCAGCACGATTTCCTCCGCCGAGTGCCTGATGCTGTTCATCTTCTGAACCCAGAGCATCTGGTTCTCTGCCTTGAGTTTTTCCGTCACTCCCTCCTGCTTCATCATCTGCCCGGTCAGCAGTTCCATCCTCTGCTCCGCCTGCTCCTGAATGGTCAGAAGATGCTCTTTCAGCTTCCCTTTCAGCAGAAGCCCGGTGTAAATCCCCTTCTTGTGTTCCTGTAAGTAATTCTTCCTCATCAGTCCGTATTTCGTGAGCGTCCCCTCCGGCTGCTCGTCCATCTTCAACATCGGTATCATGTAATCCCCGTTCTTCTCGTAGGTCAGATTCATTATTATTTCCCCTTTCCCCGGCGTTCCCGGTCTGTGTGGTAAGTTGTATGTCCTCCGTTTTGCTTTCACGCTTTAAAGCATTATAGCGTGTACCAGAGGTATTTGCAAGTCCTTTTTCGGCAAAATTTCTTGATGCTTCTTTTCCGGCGATTTCCCTGTCATACGCCCCGATTGCTTTACCAATCTCCATAAGCACAGGCTTGGATAAATCGGATATGCTGTCACCGATATGTGACAGGGTTTCGATTGTATTAAACTCATGGATATAGGGGAACTGGATTTCCTCTGCCAGCTCCGCATCTTCCATGCCGCACCTCTTTAAGACGGTGTAGGCGATGCTGTCCGCCAGCGTTTCCCGGACACGAACAGCAATATTCAGTCCGTCCAGTTCCTCCAGAAAACTTCCCTCTTTCAGATATTCCATATCAGAAGCAAGCTCCCCATAGCAGTCCTGTGCAATCCGGGAAGCAATCTCCCTGATCCTGTCCACAAATCCCGCTTCCTTGTTAGTATCCCCGTAAATCCCTTCCAAACGGTTCAGAACCGCTTCCTGATGTTCCTCCCGCATCTCCCAAAGCTGAGGGAAACGCCCGATGCGCCTTGCCTTATGCACGTCCGATATGTCAAAGACGTACCGCAGTCCGGTGTAGGGACTCCCTTCTTCATCCAGAAGCGCAATCCCCTTTGCGCCCTTGTTTACCCAACAGTGCATTTTTTCATTCCATATCTCTATGGAAGCGCAAGCTGTGGCGTCCGGTCTTTGGGCATAGATAAGGAGCTGGTCTTTGAACGGGTATTTGTAGAGCCTTGAAGCTGTGTTCAGATATTTTTTCCAGCTTTCTTCATTTCTCGCCACCCTCTTTGATGTTTCTTCGGAGAGTGCGGAAATTACGTCATATTTTCTCATTGTAAACCTCCGTTTCTTAGTTTTTCGCAATTTTAGGCAATAAAAAAGGCGGCTATGGTTCGTTCATAAGCCATTGCCACCAGTGACGGTAAACTTTATTCAGTTTTTATTTACTCCTTTCCCCGGATTTTTCATATACTAAAAACACCTAAGATTTCTCCTAAGTGTTTTTAGTATATCGACTATTTCATACTCTTCTTCTGCCTCGTGGAACACGAATTCTATTTTTTAACAATTCATATATTTTCACCGATTCATCCTCTATCTGATATGTAACTACTAATGCATAATCCTGTTTTTCTACCGACCAGTTCTTTTTACAGTCAACAACAAGATAATAATTTTCTCCATATGAAGATCGTGAAAACTCAAATGTTCCTTTTTGCAAAGTTCCATACTCTCTCAAGGTTTTACCGCAATTTCCTATATCACAAATATATTTACTTTCAAATCTCTCCTTCTTCTCTTCTACATCAAGTCCAGCTTGAGATGCAAATACTTGGTAAACCTCTTCCAAACTTTTCCCTCTGATTAAATCAAATGACATACTTTTTCCTAAATAATCCAATCTCGTTTTTCTTACATCTGGATTATACGCTAATGACACCGTAATCTTCTTTTTTCCTTTTGCAGCTTCAAATTCTTTTGGAATTGGAATTTCAAATATATGATTTTTATCAACTTGAATTGCATTTTCATCTCTCATATCAGCAAGCAACATAACTCTCTGTTCAAAAGAATCTGTTGCCATATCCTGAATTGGATACCCATATCCCACTAAATAATGTAGCATTTTCTTTTTGTTAGCCCTAATCTGTCCCTTCACATTTTGTTTAAAACTAGGTTGCAGATTACAAATAAAATCTTCTGTGTCATCCAATTTCTCTATCTGCACTTCTATTTCTTTTGGAATATTGGATGCACTCGCCAAAATTGCTCTTAATAAATTATTAGAAATTTTAGGATAACGTTCTAATACTAAAGCAGCAATATGAGATACGTATGGCGCAGCAAAGCTCGTCCCAACATCTTGACAAAACAATCCGTCAGTTAACTTATTGGAGAATGAAATTACATAATTCCCTACATTTGGACTTATTTTTGATAAAGTTGTGTTAAAAGCATCATCTCCTCCATATGCAACGAATTCTGGTTTTATAGCTTTCTGTATTCCAGGTCCAATACGTGTACTGGATGATATTTGATTTTTCTGTGATATTGGCAATGCAGATATTCTTTCGTCACTTGCCGCAAAAGGTATTGAAGATAATGCCATACCTCCTACTGTAAGTGAAATACTTGAAGCAGCAGGATCAATAACTCTGGTTTTTGCATCTGTGTAAAAATATTTCGGATAATCTTTTAAAATGTTTTTTACGTCATGTTCATATGCGTAATTATAGTTTCCAGAGGATACGATAAATAAAATATCATATTCTCTTTGCAATTCATCTAATACACAAGTCCATGCCCTTGGTTTTTTATCATCATATGGATAATTTAAATCGCCTTGCGACAAATTAAAAATCCGACATCCGTAATTATTGTAAAAATATTCAACAATTTCCCTCATTTGATTTACAATTAACTTGTCTTGCATATGTGTGTATTTTTTTATTATACTTTTTGTTTCCTGAACCCTAGTTTTTAACCCTATATTATCAAATAAATATTTTTCTGTGACATTTCCTACATAAAAATTATAAAGCAAGTCCTCCTGCTCCATATTTAATTTTATTTTTTCATCATATAATTCCTGCCTACATAGTTCAAAATCCCCTAAATAATACCCATCATGTATTTTAGCATTATAAAGAAAAATTCGGGGAACAAATTGGTCATCAGGGCGAATAATTCCATATTCACAAATTCCAGCAACCATTGTGCCATGACCATCTATATCATTCTCATTTGCAGTATATCCATCAGAAACATAGAAAGTCTTAGCATCCCCTATCGCATCCTTAAGTAAAGGATGCCCCGATAGAATTCCACTATCAATCACGCAAATACTAGAAGCATTCTCAGTTAATAAATCTCCGTTATATTTAATATCGTTTAAATTGATATTGCTAATAATATTTCTTTCCGTTCTCTTTATCTGATAATTTGGTATCTTATCAATTCTATAAACCAATGGATGTTTAAGAAAATATATCAACTGTTTTCTCTGTATTTTTAAACGCACTATCGCAACAGTTTGTGAAATATATTTATCGCAATATTTAATACAATTTTGTTCTGCATTTTTTATAAATTCTTCAGCTTTATCCCGTGTTTCATTAATCGAATCAAAAATCCAAAGATAACAGTCAATATAATCAACTTCTGATAGCTGTTCAATATCTTGTCCTTTTCTATCTTCTTGATTCCATCTCGAAACACTTTTTATTGAAGAAAAGATATCTTCGTTTTCTATTTTTGTTCGTGCAATTACTCCCTGCTTATAATCATCAATAGCCTTATTAAACTCTTTTAATTCACAATCATCTGCAAAAAGAACCATAAGTTCCTTTTCCTCTGTATCTATCACCTTCAGCCCCATTGACTCTAGTACAATGTTTCTTTGATAACCATATACTTTTTTCTTCCATTTTTTTATAAAATATGCAATAATATCTTAACAGGAATTGGTTCAAATTGGAGGGAATATTATGCGTGGTTTTCAAGCTGCTTCTTTTACTTTGTCTGATAAGGCAGAAACAATATTAAAAAATTTCAGCACCAGCTATTCCCTGCCATCATGTATTGTGACCCGATCCAAAATTATATTGATGGCCGCGGAGGAGAAAAACAATACCCAGATCGCAGAAGCGCTTGGAACCACCTATTCGACTGTCAGCATATGGCGGAATCGTTTTTATAACAACATAGACCTTATTGCCCAGACGGAGGAGTATGACGGACCGGATGGTGATAAAAAGCTGTCTGATGTCATAAAGTCTGTGCTTTCAGATAAACAAAGACCCGGAAAAGAGCCTGTATTCACCCCGGAACAGATCATGCTCATCAATGAACTGGCGTGTAAAAACCCAAAAGACTTTGGCTGTGAGCTGAGCTGCTGGAATCTTGCATCCCTTGCGAAAGAAGCTGTCAGGCAGGGTATCGTGGGATCCATTTCTGTCGCAAGTGTACAGAGGTTCCTTAAATTTGCGGGTATCGCACCATGGAAAAACCGTTACTGGCTCAACTCCCCGGAAAGGCACGATAACCCGGAATCCTTTAAAAAAAATTGAAACAATCTGCGGCATCTATCTTCAGGCTTCGGAACTTGCTGAATGCGGTACGGAAGTATATTCCACGGATGAAATGACCGGGATCCAGGCATTGGAGCGCAAATATCCGGACAAGCCGGTACGCCCGGGCAGCCCGGCGCTGCATGAGTTTGAATACATCCGTCATGGCACTATAAGTCTGATCACATTCCTGCGTGTTGCAGATGGCAGGATCCAGTCACCGTATCTGAACAGCACACGAAATGAGGAAGATTTCTGCAATGCTGTGGGGCAGCTTATATCAGAGGATGCAGATAAAAACTATATCATTATCTGTGATGGTCTTAATACCCATAAATCCGAAGGACTTGTAAAGTTGGTTGCACAGAAATGTTCCATTACGGTTGATCCTGGTATTAAGGGAAAGAAAGGCATACTGGAGAGCATGAAAAGCAGGGAAACTTTCCTTATGGATGAAAGCCACAGGATTCGTTTTGTATATACGCCGAAGCACAGTTCCTGGGTGAACCAGATAGAAATCTGGTTTGGTATCATCAATCGGAAGCTTTTGAAAAAAGGCAGCTATAAATCCGTAGAGGAAATGGCTCAAAGCATCCTTAATTTTATTAAACAATACAATTTAACAGCCAAAGCATTTAACTGGAAATATGCTGGTTAAAAACAGCCTTGATAGTATATGAGCATCAAAAAAACGCTGTACTAGTTTGCTTATATTAGCTTCACTAAGAATTGCATCCTTTTCAAGCTCTACTTTCATTACCAAATGAGGTTCAAATCGAAATCTTTGGCTATCATCTATATTTTCTGCTACATGATTTTTAACTTGTGACAGAAGTTTTTCACCATGCTGTGTATTATTTTTTCTGTCGCCGCTAGGTGGAAATCCGCCTCTCTTTCTTCTATCTTGCGAAGGTTTTTCCACTTTTGTAAAAAATAAATGCTCCATAATTATTCCCCTATCGTCTTAATTATATTAGCACGTTCCAATTCCATCCGAACATTTTCTGAAAACACTTCATCTGTTATTGGCTTATTGCCATTTATAAGACAACTTTTAATAGATGATAAGCATACCCTTTCTATGTCAGCATACGAACATCCTTCTAATTCTTTGGCAAACCTATTTATATCTAAACATTCCACCGAAAATGCCCTTAATTTCTTTTGAATCAGTTTTGTAATCTGTTCACAGTCCGGTTTATTAAACATTACTATTTCATCAAAACGCCTCCACAATGCTTTATCAATTGCTTTCTCATGATTTGTAGCTGCTATTACTAATGAATCACAAATAAAACCGTCCAGAATTTGTAAAAATGAATTTACCACCCTCTTTAACTCACTATGTTCTTCTACCGTCTCTCTGCTCTTACCAATTGCATCAAATTCATCAAAAAAAAGAACCCAATTATTTTTACTAGCAAAGTCAAAAACCTTCCGAATATTCGATGAAGTTTCTCCTAAATAGGATGAAATAAGACCATCAAAACAAGTATAAAGTATAGGTAAATCCAGTGCATTCGCAACAGCTTCAGCACATATCGTTTTTCCACAGCCTGGTGCTCCACAAAATAAAAGTTTCTTTTTAGGAGTTAAACCATATGCTTTTAAAATCTCTTTTTTCTCATACTCAACAATAACACTATCTAACTGCTTCTTAACCTCATCCGATAAAACAATGTCATTAAAGTTTTTATGTGGATATATAACTTTCACTAGCTCTGTACCATTATCTTTATCTTTTGGCAATTCAATCACTTTGTTCAATTTATTTGTAAAAGGTCTATTACCGTTGATTTCAGGGGGAGAAGATAATATTTTTTTTAGCTTATTAGCTAAAACATAATGATTCTTTGCCTTTTCTTCTTCAATTAAAGTCATCCCAACTCTTAAAAAGGCACTATTATCATTATCTCTATATGCCTCAAACAAAGCTACTAATAATTCTCCTGTTGTCATCTCAAACTACTTCCTTTCAATAAATATTCATCTTTAACGAATAGCTTTGTGAAAACATTATATATCAAATCCTCTGATATTTTTGTTGTCCCGATGAAGTCTTATTTATTGGTTTTGCAATATTAGAATTCTGTTGTATCCAATTTAAGAATAATGTTCCCAATAAGAGCCTATCTTTTCTCGGAATTCTATTCCATAAATATCCTTTAAATAACTCTCTAACTAAAAAATGCTCACCACTATTAAGTTCCAATACTTCCTGTGTAGCATATTCCAGTAATTGATTTGCATTCATACATTTCTTCTCCTAACAACATTGTTAATAATCATTATACATAACGCATATTAAATGGTCAAGATTTCTCATGTTATTTTTTGCAAGCTGTAGGGAAAAATTCCCCACAGCTTCAATCATTTTATATTACTCATAGAAACCATGTTCCTCAATGCCTTTTTCTAAAATGGTATGTATCAGTTCCTCCAGCTCCACACCGTTTATCTCGCTGACCACAATCAGCTTTGCAAGGGTATCCTTCTGTACGGATATGGCATACTGTTCCTCATCGGCACGAAGCTCATGGACGCAGATGCCAAGCCCGTCCGCAATCCTGCATACCACGCCAAGTTCCGGCTCCCTGATGCCCGCCAGAATATCCATGATTGTCCTCTCCGGCACTCCCGACATTCTGGAAAGCTCCATAATACTGATTTCTTCCTCTTTCATCACGTTTAATAACTTATCTCCGGTTGTAAACATCTTTCTCCCTCCCTTATTTTTTCTTCCCACCAGAAGGTTTCTTTTTCGGAAACTCCATGACAAACTTAAACTGTACCCCGCTTTTTTCTGCCCCGTCTTTGGTGTAATGGTATTCTTCCGTCCCACTCGGAATGATATAAGCATCATAGGGCTTGCCCGCCTTGCTCTTTAACCCTTTTAACAGGATTTTCTTTCCGGCAAGCATATCCTTCACCTGTGCATCGGTAAGGGCAGCCCCCATTACCCGGCTCACGTTCATACCGCATTTTTTCACGCAATATGCGCCGAATTTTCCTTTTACCACCTGACCGCCGCAGTTCGGGCATACCCCAAGAGCCGCCTGCTCCTGTGCGAACATCTTTTTCTGCTCGTCACTGACCTCATGGTAAGTGTGTATCAGCTCCGACACCATGTTTTCAATGTCCGCCATGAAGTCCTCCATAGGAAGCTCCCCTTTCGCTACCAGTGTCAGGGCATTTTCCCAATCGGCGGTAAGTTTCGGGGACTTCACCACGTCCGGCAGCACCGTAATCAGCTTCATTCCGTCCTCTGTTGGTATGATCTGCTTCTTCTCACGCTTCACAAACCCGTCCCTGACTAACTTCTCAATGATGTCCGCCCTTGTCGCAGGCGTACCCAAGCCTTTCCTCTCCACGTCATCGCCCATATCTTCCGCCCCGGCACGTTCCATTGCGGATAATAATAAATCTTCCGTAAAGTGCTTCGGCGGGGAAGTGAAATGCTCACTGACTTTCGTCTGCACACCGTCAAATGCCTGTCCCTCCGACAGTTCCGGCAGCTTCTTTTCCTCTTTTTCTTCCTCCTGATTCCCGGAGATTTTAAAGGAACGCTTAAAGGCATCCTCAAAGGACTTCCACCCGTTATGCGTAACGGACTTCCCGGAAACCGAAAAAGTATGTCCATTACAGGAAAACTCAGCCTTTACCGTTTCATACAGATGTTTCTCCCCTGTGGCGCATAACAGGCGGTTCGCAACCAAAGACAGGATTTTGCGCTCCGTTTCCGGCAGTGCCGCAAGGTCAGCTTTCGCTATCTCCATTGTGGGGATAATGGCGTGGTGGTCTGTCACCTTTTTACTGTTCAGAATCCGTTTTATGTCCGGTCTGGAAGCCCTGTTTTCCTCAAACATCAGGGAACTGAATACCGCTTCAATTACGCCCTCTGCGGTATTCCCCATGTCATCGGATAAGAACTGACTGTCCGTCCTCGGATATGTAGCTAACTTTTTCTCATATAAACTCTGCGTGTACTCTAAGGTCTGCTTTGCGGTAAATCCAAACAAGCGGTTCGCATCCCTCTGGAGCGTGGTAAGGTCATAGAGCTTCGGCGGCATGACTGCTTTTTCCTCTTTCACAACGGACGTGGCGAGAGCCTGCCCGTCCCGGCAAGCCCCCGCAATCTCATCCGCTTTATTCTTATCATCCATGCGCCCAGTGGCGGCATCCATCCCGTCCATCAGGATATGCGCCATGTAATATTTTTCCTTCTGGAAATTCATAATCTTTGCTTCCCGGTCTACTAACATCGCAAGAGTGGGTGTCTGTACCCGCCCCACCTTTAAAACCTTTCCGCCATACAGGACAGTAAACAGCCTTGTACCGTTTATGCCCACAAGCCAGTCCGCTTCCTGCCTGCACAGTGCGGAATGGTACAGGTTGTCGTAATCGTTCCCCGGCTGTAAATTCTCAAACCCCTCACGAATGGCGCTTTCCTCCATTGAGGAAATCCACAGGCGTTTGATCGGCTTGTCACAGCCTGCCATTTCATACATAAGGCGGAAGATAAGCTCTCCCTCCCGTCCGGCGTCAGTGGCGCAGATTGTAGCCGAAACGTCCTCCCTGTGCATCAACTGGTAAAGCACGTCATACTGCGCTTTTGTGTCCGGCTTCACCTCATACTGCCATGTTTCCGGCTTGACGGGCAGGCTCTCATACGTCCATTTTTTCCACTGCTCCCCGTAGCTTTCCGGCTGTGCCAGCTCCACCAGATGCCCTACGCACCAGCTCACAACATAACCGTTCCCTTCCATATATCCGTCACTGATTTCCGTTGCGCCGATTACCTCCGCAATGCTCCTTGCTACGCTCGGTTTTTCCGCTATGACTAACTGCATTTATTCGTCCTCCCCTTCCTTATCTTCAAAAAAATCATCCTCATTATCCTCGTTTTCCTCGTCATCATCGTATTCTTCTTCGTCCTCCTCCTCATCGTCCTCGTCAAGAAATTCCTCTTTCTTTTTCTTTACTACCTTGAAATAATAGCCGCCGCCAATAGCCGCAACTGCCACAATCCCAAGAATGATATAGGTTGCTGCCGGATTTTCCCCTGTTTTCTCCGGCTCCGGTTCGGGTTCTTCGGTATTTTCCTCCCCGCCCTCTGCCGCTTCTTCCGCAGGTTCTTCTTCCGTTTCCTGTTCCCCATTGTTATTGGGAAGTGCGCCCTCCGTCACAGGGATTGCGGATTCCAGCGCAGCGGAATTTTTCGGCAAGGTTTCGCTGTTGTCCGCTGTCACATTCAACAGGTCATTTTCCGTAACTTCCGTCAGGAAATATACCATTTCTTCCTCCCCGTCCCGGTCAATGATAAGGTAGAACACTTTTTCCGATGCGGTCTGGATTGTGTAAAATTCCTTCCCTGTTTCGGTTTTTTCCTTCTCCCCGGATTCTTCCGCTTTTTCCGATGCAGACGCTTCCGCCATCGCCTGTTTTTTCTGCTCCGCAAGGCTGTTCTCCGATACGGTGTTCCCGTCACTGTCCGTCTTGGTATGCTCCGTCACCTGTGCGGTTGCAGAGGAAGGCTTGGTTGCCTGTGCGTTTACCGGGAGCTGCTCTGCCGGGTTCTTCTCGCTGCTGTCCTCTTTTTCCGGATCGGTGTAATAAGGGTTGGCTGTTTTGTAAACCTCTGACATATTCCCGGCATTGTCCATAGCGGAAATCGTAAAATACTGGTATCCTGCGTCAAACTGTTGCAGACGGATATTTAAGACACCGTTTGTCAGCTCCGTAAATTCATACCCGTTCACATATACCGCCTTGACGCCGGAATCCGTATCATGCGCCTGTATGCTTAACAGACCGTCACTGACTGCGGCATTCAGCGTAGGCTTTGTGAAATCAAAACATTTAATATAACGGTTCTTCTCATAGGTTTTACCTTTCTGGTCTGTCACAAGCACATATACGGTGGTATTCTCCGAAATCTCCACATACATATCCTCTGTGATGTCCGTCCAGCTCCCATTCTGTGCGACTTTCGCCTGAACCGTCTTTATGGAGAAGTTGCCGGAATGTGCCACATCCTCTATGGAGATATGTACCTTTGTGGTGTCATTGTGCCACCCGGACGGAGTGGAGATAGTGATTTTTACATTCGGGTTCACATACTCGCATAAGCTGTAATTCCCCTTGCAGACCTCACAATCTTTATCAGCGGAATACTGTGTGCATTTTTCTTTGCAGGTACATTCCGGCTCCGGAACTTCATTCCCGGATACTGTCCCGCCTTCCGTACCTTCCCCACTGCCACCGGATTCTGCTTCGCCTTCATTCTCGCCGGATTCGGATTCTGTTTCCCCAGTTTCACTTTCTCCGGTTTCCGTATTTTCCTCTGTTTCAGTGCTTTCCTCTGTTTCCGCTTCGGTACTGCCTTTCTCTGACGTTTCGCCGCTTTCCTCTGTAAGCGCACCCTCCGCATAGACATCTACCGTATTCCCGCTGTTCGCCATAAACGCCCCTACGGGCATACAGAACAATAATGCTGACAAGAGCAGCGACACCGCCGCCCTAACTGATAACTTTTTCTTCATTTCCTGCCATCTCCTTTGCGTTTTCTTTTTCTTCCAATAACTTCAAAATCTCGTCCTCGCTGAATTTGATAAGTAATTGCAGCTTCTCGGACGAGATTTTATGCTTTTCGATAATATCCATTTTTTCGGCTCTTTCCGCCATGCGCTTCTGTTCTTCCAAATCCTTCTTTTTCGCCTGTAAGGATTCAAGCTGCGCCCCCACTTTGGAAAGCTCCTTTTCAATGCGCTCCTTTGTCATAAATGCCTCCTTAATTTAACCTTCCGAAACTGTAAAAATGACTCTGCCAGTACGAAGAATTGATGCTTGCGTAACTGATCGGATCGCCGCAATGTATCATAGTCCCGCCGCCGCAGTAAATCCCCACATGGCTCACCGCCCCGGCAGAATTGTAAGTCCCGGTAAAAAAGATAATGTCCCCCGCCTTTGCGTCCGATGCGGAAACAGGCGTACACTGGTCATAAATCCCCTGTGCTGTGGTTCGTGGAAGGTTATGCACCCCACTGTTGGTAAATACCCAGCAGACAAAGCCGGAACAGTCAAAACTTGTGGAAGGGTTTGAGCCGCCCCACACATAAGGGTAGCCGAGGTATTTTGCGGCTTCCTCCATAAGAGCCTGCACCGATGCGTCATCGTAGGCATCCGGCGGTATGGCGTTCCCCGGCAGACCTCCCGGCGTTTCCCCGTAAAGCGTGCCTTCGCCCACATCGAAATAAAATAACGGTTCCGATAGGTAAGCCTTTGATGTTATCTCCAGCTTTTCCCCCGGCTAGCACCGGACATGCGACTTTCACCGCATCCGGCACCCCATCAAGCATAGTTTCAGCAGTGATACACACTCACTTTTTCACATTAGCTAAATCAGTTTGTTACGATTTACATTGACATTTCTGCCAACCCTGCGGTAACACGCAGTTTGTTTACCTTAGTAATTTGTGCCTTATTCAATTCATACTTCTTTGTCAGTGTAGCGAACTTTATACTGTCTGTTGTTGAGATAAATTCATATCCGGCAGGCGATAAAAGCAACAGATTACGGTAACTGTCTCTGCCATTTTTACACTCATTTGATTTCCTGTAACAAATACAGTGAATCACTTCCAGTTGTTCCCCAGTGATTGCACATTTACCTTCCTGCCCGGCATAGAGAGAGATTCGGTTATCATTGAACTGTACCGTTTCTCCTGTTACCGGGTGGCGCATGAGCCAGAGCATATCTTCAACATTCAGTTTCAGATTGCTGTGGATTTCCATTCTTCCGTCCGGAGTATATGGATTGATTTTCCTGCTCTTGCGCATTGGTATTTTAAACTGCACATATGCCAGAGGTACTACTGGTGTATCTCCAATCCAGCGCATTTGCTTCGATTTTCCATACCGGTTTTTTAAATATTTGTTGTTTAGCTCGCCCTGCTTTTTATATCCATCTATCCGATGGAGAAAACGACCGTTATTCACATGAGCCATTCGGCTGAAATTCAGATTTATCCTCGTAGCAATGCAATAATAGTTCTGCATACCTATGACTTTGGCGTTGTATTCGTGAATGTTGCTCTTTATATTACTTGCTGTCTTGCTGTTTTGAATCTCTATAATTGCTTTTGAGAGTTCTTTCTGCATATGCGACATTGCCTTGTCACAGACATTTGAACTGATTACCCATGTCCTGCGTTTCCTTATCAGCTTCATACGGAACCCCAGAAATTCACTGTCTCTTTTCCTGAGATTTGTGACCTTTGATTTTTCATCAGAAATTTCCAGTTTGAGCCGCTTTAGCAGCCAGTCCTTAACCGCATGGTATGCTCTGTCAGCGTCCTTACGGTTCCTGCAAAAGATTTTAAAATCATCTGCATACCGGACTATACGCATTTCCTTGAGATTGCTCTTTTTGAGCGCCGTGTAGCTGTTGCACTTTTTCTCTGCCCCATTCGGATAATATGTGACCTTACAAGGAGACTTCATATGGTCTGCCATACCCTCCCACTGTGACGCTATCCACCAGTCCAGTTCGTTCAGGACAATGTTGGCTAACAGCGGGGAAAGTATGCCGCCCTGAGGGGTTCCCCTGTCTGGATATAAGATTTCTCCATCTGGCATTTGAATTGGCGCTTTCAGCATTGCTTTGATTATCTGAATCAGTTTGGTATCCCGTATACCCAGCGTCCATATCTGTTGTAACAGCTTTCTATGATTTACGTTGTCAAAGAAACCCTTTATATCCACGTCTACCACATAGTGGAGCTTATTCCTTTGAGCCAGTCCGTAAGCGTAGGAGACAGCGTTTTCAGCACTCCTGCAAGGTCTGAAGCCGTATGAATGTTCATAAAACTTTGCTTCGCAGATTGGCTCCATGACCTGCAATATACATTGCTGTACAATCCTGTCTATGATACACGGTATACCCAACGGTCTAAATTTCCCGTTTGGTTTGGGAATCTCTACCCTCCTTACTGTTTTTGGCACATACCTTGTAAACTGTTTTTGAATAAGAGAGACGAAATCTTCTTCTGACATATCTGCCAGGGATTCTATCGTTCTCCCATCTGTGCCTGCGGTATGGCTCCCATCATTGCTTTTAATATTTCTGAAAGCAAGCATGATGTTATTTGGCGCCGCAATGATTTCCACGAGATTATTGAATATTTCTCCATCTTTGCTTTTTGCATACAGTTCATCAAAGATGTTCTGCATGTCGTAGTATTCCGCATGGCGCAGTTTGCTTCTTTTTTTAGCTTTTTGTGTCATGTACATCACCCCATTTCATTGATTCGAGTGACAATTTCTTATTCTTACTCGACTGCATGATTAGAGAGTGTGTACTGCTGATTTTCTGCCTGACTTGTGGCCATTCCTCCGTCGCCCTCTTTTTCGCAGGCAACATCGACAGTTCGACCACGACCTTTCAGCAGAGATTCATCCGCTTATTGTTCTTCGCCGGATTATCCATAGGACTCTCTGCCTTTCCTTGTTCCGATAATTCTATCTGTGCATATATACCCTTAGGTGTTCCCTCTAAGCCTGACAGCTTGCATGTGCCTGTAACACATCACGGTGGTTCGTAACAACCATTCCTACTAGACCGCACTGTCTGGGCATGAACCCACACATACATTTCTGTATGTGGCACTTTTAGACCTTTACATTCGGGAGTTTCGTCAGGCATTGCTGCCATTCTCACCTTAGGTATTTTATAGACCCCCGGCATATGGGGTGCGCTGTCCACCTCTGGACAGGTTTCGTCAGCGTTATCTGTTACGGCACCTTTCTGCCGACTTTACCGGGCTTCACACCTCATCACAGAGTGATGACGCATGCCGGAGTATCAGGGGAGGCGTTTCAAGGCGTTACCCTATCATTCCACCTCTCGAATTATCAGTTCACAGAACTGATTAAAAACAGCGCTGTGCGCCGCCTTTTCAGCGACGAACAAGTCGCACGGTTGTAGTGCATGGATTTTTTGAAGTTAATGGTATTCAGCACCTTTACCCGGTAATGATTCTTTAAGAGCATTTTTCCGCACTCTACTAACACTGTCCCCTTCGGCATTAGTCAATAGGGAAAAAGAAAAAATGTATCTTTTTTCAATCGGTTACACTGTCCTTGTCATTCTCAATCAGCCGCACTACCTTGTCCGTAAAGGTTTCCCGGCTCGTTTCGCTGAAATGGATATGTATGTCAAAGGTGGTATTCCCTATCCGCTTCACAAGGTCGGGCTTCGCGTCCAGAGGGGCGGCGGTGCGGCTGGTCTTGCTGGTGTCATTGTTCATAGGCTCTCCTTTCCGTTCATCAGTCCTTTTAACCGTTCCATTTTCCCCTGTGCCGTGGTTTTTCTGATATTCTCCCCGGTGAAGAATACCGGGCAGCACATTTCAAGCAGACGGTCATAAATCCGGGCATGGGCGGTGTCCTCCGGGTGCTGCAATTCCTCCAGCGTCAAATTGGTTGTGACTATCAGTGGCTTCTGGCTTCGGTATCGGCTGTCAACCACATTGTAAACCTGTTCAAGCCCGTATTCCGTGCCACGCTCCATGCCAAAATCATCAAGGATAAGTAGGGGGAAGCGGCAAAGGCGGTCTATGTATTCGTTCCTGCCCTTGTAGCTGGCGGCAAGGTCATTGAGGATAAGGGCAAAATTCGTCATGCACACGGAAATCTCACGCTCCATAAGGGCGTTGGCGATACACCCGGCGAAATAACTCTTGCCTGTGCCTACCTTGCCCCATAGCAGATAGCCGATATTTTCCGCTTTCATTTCCTCCCAGTTAGCCGCATAGAATAAAGCCTTATCCATTTGGGGGCATTTGCCGTTGTCGTTTTCAAAAGTCCATTCCAGCATAGCCGGGTTGGTAAAGCCCTTTCGCTTCAGCCGCGCCACTTCCTCCCGGTGCTTCTGTTCCCGGTCGGCGGCTTCCTGCTTTTCCCAGCGTTTGCGCTGGCAGTCACATTCTTTGGAGTGTCGGTCACGTCCGAAAAGCCCCTTTCCCCCGGTGACGTAGGCTTCTTTGGGCTGGCGGCAGCTCCCGCAGTATAAAAGCCCGTCCTCGCCCGTGTAGTCCTCCGGCTCTGCTCCCTGTGCTGTGGCAAGCCGGAAAATAGCGTTGTCGTAATCGCTCATAAAATCGTCCTCCTTGTTCATGGTCTTTTCCACGCCCTGTTTACGTGGCGTTATATCCCCGCTGTCAAAGGCTCTCGCCCTCCTTGTAGGAATAATCGGGGATTCCCTTTTTCGGGTTCTCCTTTTTCTCCTTGTCTGCCCACCTGTAAAGCGCGGCGGCATGGTTGGCATAATCATTCCCGAAAGCGGCGATATACCGGCTCATTTCCTCGATAAGCCGTTCAAGGCTGTCCGGGTATTCCTCTTTCAGCTCCGCATATTCGGATTCGGAGAGGAAAACATTCTGGTATTTGCCATAGGGCGCGGGCGGCAGCTCCCCACTCGCTCCCTTTGTTTGGTTCTCTTTTAGTTTGTTTATATTTAGTTGGTTAGGGTAAAGATTTCTTTGTATCATACCTAAAGTTTCCTTTGGTTCAGTTGTACAGTTTTCTTTAGGACTGACGTAAAGATTTCTTTGTGTCATATCCAAAGAAACCTTTACTGCTTCCGGTACTTTCACATAAAGGCGGTTCGGCGCGGAAAATCCCCGGCGTTCCCGCACCAGAAGCCCGGCAGCGTCCAGCTCTTTTAGGGCGTTCTGTATGGTCATGGTGCTTTTATCCAGTATTTCCGCTATCTCCGCTATGGGGTAGACAATATATGTCCTGCCCCCGCTGTCCTGCCAGCCGTTCTTCTGTGAGAGGGTGGAGCGGTCAAGGAGCAGCGCATAGAGCAGCTTTGCGGTCTGTGACACGTCCATTTTCAGCATGAAACGGGGGTAGGGCAGGAATGGGGGTATCGGGGTGTTGGCTGTGATATATTCGGTCATGTTTTTTACCTCCTGTGGCTTTCTGTTACGCATTTAAAACAGCTTTTCCGGGTGCAAAGGATAAAAGTACCGCATACCCTTTGAGCGGTAGCCGGAAAGCCTTGATTTACGGGGGTCTTGCATTTCCTAAAGCGTGACATTTCCCCCTCTGTTTCCGCTTGCGCTGTGCGGCTCGGATTCTTTTCATGCGTCCGGCACACTCTGGGCAGTATTTCCCCCGGTTCGATTTGGGGAGAAACTGACCGCCGCACTCGGTACAGCGTTTCAGTTCTGCCCGGTGCAAAAGGGCGGCTTCCAGTTTCCAGTCAAGGGGAAGCACGGCAGAGATAAACCAGCGGCATAGGAGCGAATAGCTGATACTCTGCACACATACACAAGGCTCGCCATAATCCAGCGCAATACAGTTGCCGTTGTCATAGTTGCAGCACTCATGCACAAGCCGACAAGCCGCCCTGTGCTGGCGGTAGTCCATGTAGGGGCGTTTACCGTTCATTCTTCCGCCCCTTTCCGCGCCCCGGCTCGCGCCTTAAAATCTGCTCAATGTTGCCCTTGACGGTCTGCAATTCCTTTGTTTTTTCCCTCTTTTCCCGGTACTCGTTGTAAAGGCTGTTCTTCTCCCTCATAAGCTGCTCAATCTCCGCTTGTAATGCTTTGGACGCTGGCAGCTTGGAGATTCCCTTTGATTTAAAATACCGGGTGGCAGCTTCGGCTATCATAAAATCGCTTTCGTGCTGCTCCCGGTAGTTTTTGCGGGCTTTCTCTGTTCTCTGTGCTTTCAGCCCGTCACGGGCGGGCTTGGTCTTGATGTAGGCTAATAGATGTTTCTGCAAGTCCTTTTTCTCCCGTAAAGTGCTTTCCACGGCTTTCAGTTCGGCGTGGACGCTTGACAATTCCGCACTGGCGGCGGCAAGGGCGGCTTCCAGTTCCTCCGGGGAAGAAAAGCCGGATTCCTCGTAAATGCTCATGGTCGCCGCCATTTGCTTTAGGTTGTGGACAGCCGCCCAGCGGTCATATCCTATGCCTTTGCCCTCGGCTCGTTTCGCTTCCCGGTCTACCATGCGCTGTACTCCGTCATTCTTCGGGGCGTTTATGGCGGCTTTGTTACGCTGTAAGCGGTCTTTTATGCTCCGGGGGTATTCCTCTTTGGGTAGGGGCTTTTCGGCGATTCTGGCGGCGTTCTGTGCGTTCTGCTCCAACAATGCAAGTACGGCAGCACGGTCAAAATCATCACCCAGCTTCCGGGCGGTGATTGGCTTCGTCCTGTCCGGCGTGAGATACGACAACCTCCCCCGGCTCTCCTTGACGGTCACGCCCTGTTGTAGCAGCTTCCCGGAGAAGTCCTCAAAAGAGATAGCAGAGGACAGGGCGGCGCGGATCGTGCGCCGTAGCTTCTCTTTATCGGTTTCAAATTTCGTGAGTTTGGGCGGTTCTCCTGTGGCGGCTTGGGAAGCGTTCTCTTTATCCAGTGCGGCTTGTCCTTTCCGCTTCGCCCAATACTCACGCTCGGTAACCCGGTTCTTGCTGCCATTGAGTAAATCAATCTGATAAAGGTTTTCCCGGTGGCACATCTCCATGACTTCCGCTTTGAAATACTCCATAGCTGCGTCCGTGCAGCGGTGCTTGCAGCCCTCCCTTGTGTCCGCTGGTCTTTCCATGTAGGGCAATAGCGGCACTTCCGCAATCCGCAAAGAATTGATTACGATATGCACATGAATGTTGCCGCTGTGGTTATGCCCGTCCGGGTGGGTGCATACAAGGGCTTGGTGTCCGGGGAAATGCTCTTTACAAAACTGCTCGCCTAACTGTTGCGCCCGGTCTACGGTCAAGCCGTTGTCCTGTGTGTCACGGGGGTCAAAGCTGATGATATAGTGATGGCTCTTTACGTCCTCCCGCTTCTGGTTCTTGCCGTATTTCAGATTGGAGCGCATACACGCTATGATATGGTATAAAAAAAGTTGACAGCCCATTCTCAAGGATTTGAGATATAATCAAGAGAATAAGGAGTGAACAAAAATGGCAGAAAACAGGCAATACGACCATGAATACAAAGTACAGGCAGTGAAACTCGCAAAGGAAATCGGACAAGCAAAAGCCGCCAAAGAACTGGGGGTACCAAAGAATACTATGTATGGCTGGGTACGGGCCAACCGCCCTGGCAGCCTCGACCTTGGGGCAGGTTCACAGACCCCGCAAAGCGCCATGACGCTTAATGAGGAACTCTTAAAGCTCCGACAGCAGGTTAAGGAACAGGAAAAAGAAATCCGCCGTTTGAAAAAGGAAAATGACTTTCTTGAGGAAGCCAGCGCTTTTTTCGCCGCGAGCCGTCTGAGGTCAGCAAAAACGAAAGAATGAAGTTTATTGCGTTTAAAACCAAAGACGGCGAATTAAAAGGAAATCTTTCTTTTTACTGCAGAGCCCTTCGTGTCAGCAGGCAGGGATTTTACCGGTACCTTGCAAATAAAGACCGCCCATGGAAGTACCAGGCTCTGGCAGATGCCATGATGGAGATCCTTGAGGAAGACGATTGTAATGACACCTACGGCCGGATCCGCATGTATCAGGCATTAATGTTAAAACAGCCTGAAAATGTGGATATTCCCAGCGAACGTACTGTTTACCGTGTCATGGAGGATATTGGAATCAGCCATCATCCCAGGCGTAAACCAAACGGAATCACGAAAGCAGACCGGGAAGCCCGGAAATCAGAAGATCTGTTAAAACGTGATTTCAAGTCAGAGGAACCGCTGTCCAAGTGCGTAACAGACATAACAGAGATCAAAGCCAGCGATGGAAAGCTGTATGTTTCCGCTGTTTTCGACTGCTTCGATTCCAGCGTGGTTGGCCTGGCAATGGATACAAACATGAAAGCTCCGTTATGTGTGCGGACATTGAAAAACGCGGCGGAAGCGTATCCAGGCATCCGCGGAGCAATTATCCACAGTGACAGGGGAAGCCAGTACACCAGCCGGCTTTATCGGGACGCAATCAATCAATATGGCATCCGACAAAGCATGAACAGCGCGGGTGGAAGATGCCATGATAATGCCCGCTGTGAAAGCATGTGGGCCAGAATGAAATCAGAACTGTTATATGACCGCTATGATACTGAGAAGATGAGCACAGATGAACTGAAAACCCTGATCTGGAGATATTTCATCAGCTATTGGAATAACCGGAGGATCTGTTCTGCTAATGGAGGGCTTCCTCCCATCATCAAACGACAGCGATACTATGATTCTCTGGAAGAAGCAGCATAGAATACAAAACCCTTGAGAAAAATGTGTCAACTAATCTTGACAAAATCACTATGGCGAAATCTTCCTCACCGCAATTCAGAGAGGAAATGAGATAACCTGTCCTCGGAATAATCTGCCCGTTTTCATCAAGCGTTGGCTTCATGGTAAACTCGTCATGCTCAAAGGTTAGGTACTGTTCAGCCGCCCCATAATCGGCATTTTTAGAGCTGATATGTTTGAACGTTGCCAATAGCTTCACCTACTTTCTGCAAGACTTCAAACTTCAAGGCGGCAAGTTCCGCTATGGCGGCTCGTACCTCTTGGGAGAGGGCGTTATAAGGTGCGCCGTACTCATTCAGACAGCGGGCAATCTGATTCAAGTTGCCGCCGATTTTCCCGTACTCGGCGGTTAGCTTCCCAACGGCAGACAGCAGTTCATCATTGACCGGGGAAACGGTGATAACCGGGCGTATGCTTGACTTGGTAAGGGCTTGCCGGATATATTCAGACTGGCTCATTTTGCAGAGGGTGACACGCTCGGAAAACTCGGCGTATTCTTCCTCGGTCAAGCGTGTCTTGATTACCCGGCGGCGGTGGGGCGTGTTATATTTTTTCATGGCTGTGAACCTCCTTTCGTGGGTGGATTTTTTCAAGCGGCGCAAGCCGCAAAAAGGCGGGCTTGGGGTGGCAACCCCAACAAGATTCCCGCAGGACAAAATGAGCCGGTAGGCGAAATTTGGTACTGTGGTAGAATCTTGCTCTTAGAAAGTGACGGATTCCGCTGTGCTGGCTTTCGCCATTTTCCCCCGGCTTGCGTGGCGTGGATTGCGCCAACTTTGCGGGGGTATTTTCTCCCGCTGTAAAGCCGGGTATAGACAAAACGGGCGTAAAAAAACAGGAAACCTTATTCCCCGATTTCCTGTTTCGTATCTTCGCCAATAGCGGCGGTTATCCTGTTGTTATTCCCCGGAAACAAACTTGTAGCCTATGCCTAAAACGGTCTTTATGTAGGTGGGGCGGCGGCTGTCCGGCTCTATCTTTTTCCGTAGATTGCATATCACATTTGTAACGCTTGACTGGCAGCTTTCGCTCCCCATGCTCCACACGGCTTCAAAGATTTGCGCCTTTGTGAATACCCTCCCCGGACTGGCGGCAAGGTAGCAGAGTGCGCCGTATTCTAAACGGGTGAGGTAAATGTCCGTACCGTCTTTTAATACCCGGCGTTGGTGTAGTCTGATTTCTAATCCCGGAAAAGTAAGTGCCGGGGAATGGGGCGGCTGTATAGCTTCCAGCGGTATCATATCCGCAAGGGCGGCTATGGCTTTCTCAACCGCTTTTTCTTCGGTGTCGCTGAATGTAAGCATGACTATCTTCCCGACAAATACCACCTCCCATTATACTTTCCTTTTCAGTCAAAGCGGAACTGGAACAGGGCAGTAATAAGCCGCTGTTTTATGCTGTCCTCGGTGTCTGTGTTGACGTGTCCGTTTTCAAGGGCTGCAAGCCGGATTCGCCTGCTGTAATGCCGTAAAACCTCGTCCACGGCTTCCGGGTCGCCGCTGGTCGCCCGGACAATCGTTTCATACGGTATGAGTTTAGGATTCCCCACGCAAAAGCACCTCCATTTCCTCCTGCAACATCTGCAAGGCACTGTGTATGTAATGCCATGCCGTACTTTTACAATGCCCGTATAAATCCCCTATTTCCTGCTGTGTGTAATTCCCGAAAAAGTAAAGGTAAATGATTTCCCTCTTTTTCTCCGGCAAAGATAACAGGGCTGCAGCAAGCTCGCCGTTGGTGAGTATGATTGTCTGACCGCAGATTGTAACGGGGTATTGTTCGTAAGGTGATTTGAGATATTCGTCTGATGTGCTTAGAGGGTAGAACTTTTCTTCTGTGAGGTATTCAAAGGATATTTCTCTTTGCCGCCGCCTGTTCCTGTCACGCCATGCGTTGATAGCGGCATAGCGTATGACGACTTTGCAGAAACCGTTGAAAGAATACATGATGTGTTCCTTGTATGCTTCTGTGCAATCCATAGAAATTTCCCCCTTTCTCCCACATGGGGGTGTTGCTTGGTTTATAGTTGCATTTATAGTTTAGAAGGGCGGCAGTATTTTAACTATCGCCCTTTAACTATCCGTACATGATATAACTGCAAAGCTTATTTGCTATATATCTAAATTATTCAATCCATTCAGTAATCACTATAAACTTAATATTTTTTTCATCATCACTCCAAATTCTCACATTATTATTTCTATCAAATTTGTACTTTGTTTGTGAAATAAAATCATTATAATCAATCTTTTCATATTTTTGATATTCACCTATAATTGCACTGAAAAAATATTCCATTCTATCGTAGCAAATAAATATTTCGCAATCTTCTGTAATCTTGAACGCCTCTATTTCCCTTATATCATTTGCGCTTTTAACACTTTTTTCCACTTCTAATATGCAATTATCTAACTCGACATATCTACCTGTGGTGGTAGCTGGCGTGTCAATAAATATTTCTACAAGTTCTGAGTTCTCAATATTGATATCATATTTGTAAAGTATAAATAAATCTGTTTGGTAAACAAGCAAATATCCAAATACACTTGCTCCTAAAATAGCCGTTATAAGCGTCATAGCAATAAGAAAATGCGTATATGACTTGAATAGTTTTCTTATTTTATCTGATACAAAATATCCAATATATGCACCTAATACATTAAATATCAAGTCATCAACATCTGTACTCCCAAGCGCAAAAAGGAGTTGCGTAATTTCAATTAACAGGCTGAATATAATAGCGGCACATAAAACCCCTTTACGTTTTTTGTTAGAGATAATTGGAAAAAGTATTCCAAATGGAATAAATAAAACGATATTTCCTACTACATTTTCAATGATTCGTCCTATAGAGGTGTTTGAAACAGCCATATCATAAATTGATTTAAAGGGAATGATACTGATTGTCCTTTCACTTGCACCTATAGCAGAAAATAAGTTGTTTAATGTTACCTGTTTGAAAAAGGTTATGCGAAGCAGAAAGATAACATATATAATAAAAAATACCCACTGACAGCCACGCAAAATTTTTTCATGGTTCTTATTTTGATTGTCCATAGCAATTCCTCCAAAAATAAAACTCACTCTACTGGGGGATTATTATACCCTGTTGAAATGAGTTTTTGATTCTTTATTTCTTTTTGATTTCTTATTTTTTTCTTATCGCTGCTTTTCCGCAACAGGCAGCTTGACTTCAAACACTGTTATTTCATCATCACTCATAGCATATATGCTTCCATTGTGTATTCTTACAATTTCCTTTGCGATTGCCAAGCCAAGCCCTGTTCCGCTTTCTTCTGATTCCCCATATTCTTTGGAACGGTAAAATTTATCAAAAATATGCCCCAATTCATCAGCAGGTATTGTTTTGCCGTAATTCTTAATGGAAACCGTTATATAAGATAAAGTTTGGCTGGCATAAATCTCAATCGAACTTTTCGGATAACTGTAATTTATAGCATTTTTCAGAAGATTATTGAATACTCTTGCAATCTTTTCTGAATCCCCTGTTATAAACAGTCCTTCCCCTAACTTTAAATCAATATGCAGCTCTTTGGGTTTAAGCAACGGGTAAAATTCATCTGCTAACTGTTCTATTAAAAAACATATGTCTATTTCCCGTTTCACCAAAGTTTTGTCTGATAAACTATATCTTGTTATATCAAAAAAATCATCTATCAGTTTTTCAAACTGTATAGCCTTGCGGAAAGCAACTTTTGTATATTTTTCCCGTTGTATGGCTGGCATATCCGGTGCTTCACACAATAGGCTTAAATAACCTACCACGGAAGCAAGCGGGGTTCTAATGTCATGCGCAAGGTAAGTAAGCGTATCTGATTTTTTCTGTGCTTCAATTTCCAGTACATGTTGTTGCTCACGGTTCTGCATTTTTATAAGATTAAGCCAATTTTGCAAATCAGAAAATTCTAAAGGGAGTACTATGTTATTTGCTGAATTGTCAACAACATATTCCAAGGAATCCAATACTTTTAATATTTTCTTTGATGAACTACTTTCTATGGCAATCCACATAAATAACTCTAATATGAGAAAACCAAATACAATAATTGAAGGTTCATAATCATGTAAAAAACACGCAAAATCGTATCCTGCTACTTTTTCTACGAAAACATAAAAATTGTTGTTGCCTACACTTTCAATTACTAAACAAACAGCCAAAAGGACAAAGAACACAATAAATGCACCTATAAAATGCCTAAGCAATAATAGCTTTCTATATTTCTTTGAAAATTTGTTACTCAACAATATATCCTACCCCCCATATTGTTTTAATGAATTTCGGCTTTTCACCAATATCATTCAATTTTTCTCGGATATGTCTGATTTGAACCATTACCGTATTTCTGCTGTTCTTAAAATACTTTTCTCCCCATACAATCTGAAATAGTTCATCAGCACTATATACCTTTCCCCTGTTTTTACATAAAAGCCATAATATTGAAAATTCTGTGGGGGTTAGTTTAATCTGTTCCCCGTTCAATCTACATTCATGCGAAGTTTTATTTAACAGAAGCCCGGCTATTGTAACCATTTCATTTGAGCCAATTTTTTTACCGTCATAATCATGTACCCTCCGTAGATGCGCCTTAACTCTTGCCACAAGTTCAATCGGAAGAAATGGTTTTGTAACATAGTCGTCTGCCCCCAAGGATAAACCTGTAACTTTATCTGTTCCCTCTGTTTTAGATGTAAGCAATATAATGGGATAGGTATATTTCTTCCGTATTTCTCTGCATAAAGTAAAGCCATTTCCGTCTGGCAGCATTATATCTATAATTGCCAAGTCAAAACATTCACTGTCTATCACTGAAAATGCGTCTTGAAATGTGTAATATTTAAAACACTGAAATTGTTCATTTTGCAAGAATACCTCAATCAAATCAGCAATTTCTTGTTCATCGTCCACTAACAATATTTTACCGCTCATTGTTTTTCCTCATTTCCTTTTACTTAGTGGTATTCTATGGGTATTATTATACTGTGTTTATATAGATTTTTCAATTATACAGAAATAATGAGTGGGATTCCGTAGTAGTCGGCATTCGTGGGAATGTGTATAACTGGCTGTCTTTTGGAATTGTGGGTAACTCTGTTTGCAGGATGTGGGAAAGCTGCACTTTAGCTTTTCCATATGCTGTGAACAGAGTTATCCATGATTCCATAGCCTGTTATGCACATTTCCACAATGCGCCTTTTGTTTTTCAGTCCTTATGCGCTTCGTTCCGTTTCCTGTTTTTTCCTGTGGTATGCTTCCCTCCTTGTGGCAAGGTAATTCTCATAGCGTTCCACCGCTTCCGGATTTCCAGTGGCGGCTTCCTCATACATTTTCTGCCGGGATTTCTTGGTGGCTTCGGATTGATACGCCCGTTTCTTTGCCAGTTCTGCCGCCGCTGCCGGGTCGGTTTCGGCTTGCTGTACCAGCTTTTCCCTTGCGATTTTCTTCCGGCTCTTGTGGGCTTCCAGACGTTCCGATTCCTCCGGCGTTAGGGCTTCCCCCTCTTTCTGGGCGGCAGCAAGCTCTTTGAGCGTCTTTGTCTTTGGCTGTCCGGCTTTCTGCCTTTCGCGCCACGCCTTATGCTGTGCGGCTTTTTTCCGGCGGTGTTCTGCAAGCCGTTCCGATTCCTCCGGCGTAAGCTCCGCCCCGGTCTTTTCCAGTTCCATAAGCTTCTTTATGGATTTTTTCTTAGGCGGCTTGGGCGGCTCTGCGGCTTTGCGTTTCTCCCGCCATTCCTTTTGTCGCTCCCGGTTGTGTGCAAGCCGCTTTTCCTCGGCTTCCAGTTCCTCCGGCGTGAGAAGCCCCGCTTTTTTCCTTGCGGTAAATTCCCGTTTCTCTGCCTTGCGCTTCTCATACCGCGCCTTTGCAAGCTCCTTTGACCGGGCTTCCTTTGCCGCCTGTTCCTCCTGCTGGCGGCGTTGTTCCTCCACCTCTGCCGGGGTGACGATATGGGCGGGTACTTCAAAAGCCCCGATAAAGTTTAGGTATATGTCTATCCGCTGGCGGCGGTCATTCCCCCGCCCCTCGCCCTCATGCACAATCACTTTCTCGATAAACTCGTTGAGCATGGGTGTTGTCAATTCAGAGAAATCAGTGTAGCGTTTCACAAGCTGGATAAACTGGTCTGTTTTCAGCTTGTCGGCGTTCCAGTTCTCAATCTGCCTCTGCCATTCCGCTATGGACGTTTCCAGCCCGGTCTGTTCCTCGTCATACTCATTCAACAGACGGGTAAAATGTTTGTCGGGTATCTTGCCCGTGGCGTTGCCCTCGTACAGCTTTTTCACAAGCCCGTCAAGCTCCTTGTGCCGCTTCTGTGCCTTGTTGATTTTCTGCTGACATTCCTTGACGGTCTTTTCTTGGTTCTGGTCGGATGCTTCCCGGACACGCTCTGTAAACTCCTTTTCGTTGTGCCGCACATACCAGCTCACGCGCTGGATAACGGCAAGGATAGTGGCTTCAATCTTCGCCGTGGGGATATGGTGCATGGTGCAGTCATGGACTAAGTGGCGGTAGCCGGAGCAGATAAAAGCGTCCTCTATCCATTTCCCTTGCACAAGGTTGTAGCGGTGTGTGAGTTTTGAGCCGCAGTCGGCGCAGTATAAAAGCCCGGTCAAACGGTTCGGGGCGTTCTGCCGCTTGGGGGCGCGGCGCACGGTTTCCCGTATCTTCTGTACGGTCTGCCACGTTTCCACGTCCACAATGGCGGGGATTGCGCCCTCAAAAAAGTGCTGTTCTTCCGGCGCGGTCTTGCGGCTGCTCTTGGTCTTGTAGTTCTCGCATACGGTTTTCCCCAATACCTTGCGCCCCGTATATTCCGGGCGTTTCAGTATGTAGCCGATAGTGGTAGCTGACCATGCGTAGGGGTCGGCGTATTTCGCCGCTCGGACTGGCTCGCCTGTCCGTTTCCAATGCTCGGACGGGATAGGGATTTTCTCGGCGCGGAGTTCCTTTGCTATGCTGGCTATGGTTTCCCCGGCAAGGACGCTCTGGAAGATACGGCGCACAACGGCGGCGGCTTCCTCGTCAATCAACCACTCGCCTTTTTCTTCTTTGGAAGCGCGGTAGCCATAGCAGACACTTCCCGAACATCGCAAGCCCTTTTCCATTCTGGACTTGAAAACAGCTTTGATTTTGCGGCTGGTGTCGGCAACGTACCACTCGTTTATCACATCACGGAAAATCGACATAATATCAAAGCCGTTGGCGGTGTCAAGATTGTCATTGGCGGCGATAAAACGCACATGGTATTCATCAAAGGTGCGCTTCAAAAGCCCCACTTCAACCACGTCACGCCCGATTCGGCTCTGGTCTTTGATGATAACAGTCGCCACGTTCCCCGCCCGGATTTCGTCTAACATAGCGTCAAGCCCCGGACGCTTGAACGTAGTCCCCCGGATTCCGTCATCAGTAAAATGCCGGATGTTGGTAAAACCGTTCTTTCTTGCGTAGTCCTCCAAAATCCGCTTCTGGTTCTCAATGCTTACGGATTCCCCGGCTCGCTCGTCGTCATGGGAGAGCCTTTCGTATAGGGCGGTGAGTTTGTCTTTCTCTGTCTGCTTCTTCATGGTGTGTAACCTCCTTTCTTTGAGGGTGCGCGCTTCCCTATAACCCTATTATACTTATCTGTTCGGATCAGTGACAACATAGGAACTGTGCATCTGCATAAGGTTTGGTTTTACAAAAAACCTCGTCTTGCCAGAACCAGAACCGCCGATAACAAGGATATTTTTATTCCTCGCATACTTCGGCTGTTTCGGTCTGCCGGACATCATCAGTCTTTCCGTTTCTGTGAGTAACACGTTGTTCTCAAATACCGGATCGACATATGGCTCAATATCTTTTGCTGTCCCCCACCTTGCAGAGCCGTACTCCATGCCATGCCGGAATTTCTTGGCGTTCTTGGCTTTGAAATACACCACAAGGCGGAGCGCAATGCCGCACCCTATCCCTATTAACAAATCTTTTGGGTGGAAACTTGGTAACGGGTTGGAAAATAAGTCCTCCATCCCCGCCATGACCGCCATCGCTTTTGCGGAAGCGTCCTGCCCCGGCGATACCCGCCACAGCCACGCAATTTTGTCGCAGAAATACCCGGCAAGCGCATAGGGAAGATTCATAAGGAAAAGTTTCTTTTTGTCAATATTCCCCGTCTTTGCCTTCAGCTTTTCAGGGACTGACTTTAGGTCTTTGGCGATGCCCTCTACGATTTTACTCATAATGACTGCCCCCTGTCCTTCTGGTGTTCCCTTGCCCTCTCCCGGTTCTTGTCCTTGCCTGACTGCTCCCGGAACTTTGCCAGTTTCTCCTTTACGGAGATGCGGTTATGCTTTTTCTCATTAACTTTTACAAACTCCTTAAATGCCTGCGTTATCACGTCAGCATCCTTGCCCTTGAATAATACGATGTGCTTCGGCGGCTTTTCCGTCTTATCCTTCTTCACAGCAAACTGCACGTTGTACTTCTTTGCCACTCTCTCAAAGGACTTGATGTTATTATCCGTCACCTCAATGCTCGAAGCGCCCATACCCTGACCGACCAGCTCTTTCACTGATATTTTCCCATGCGGCATCTGCTTTCCCTGTTTCCGGTGTTCCAGATACATCTTCATAGCCTTTTTCAGCACGTCGGCAGTCAGCCGGGAAGATTTAAACACAAGGGCAATGGTTTTCTGTGTCACTTCCTCCTGCATGGTTTTCCTCCTTCTTTTTTTATTGCTGTACGCCCGTCAGGGTGGGACGTACAGCCTGTGGATTAAATATTTCATAAGCTCTCCTTTCTGACTGGGTTATGGTAGGCGTTTGCGAAACGCCAGAACCCACATAAATACGGGATTCTCTTTGTTACAAAATAAAACAACTCCTCACTGGTCTGTGGTATAATTGAAATGTCCAGTAACAATTATCCATATCCACCAGTAAAGGAGTCGTATCTATATGATAACACATAAACAGCTCTCTTTGGCAGATATTTTTACCGATTGCCAAAATAAATTTGATAACGATAAATATGCGTTTCTTTCCATACTCGATGAAACCATCAACCTTGATGAAATTGTTCCGGTGTCTTTTGTTTCTCATTTTCATGCTGCCACCGGCAGACCCCGCAGGCATCTGCTTTACCCAATGCTGAAGGCTCTGTTACTACAGCTTATCTTCTCAATCCCAACAACATCCCTGCTGATCGTATTCCTGAAATACTCTCAGGAACTGCGGGACTTCTGCGGGTTTGACGTTGTCCCGGACGCCTCTAAATTCACCCGGTTCAAACAGGATTTTTTATCGGACTTACAATCCATGTTCGATCATCTTGTTGACTTGACCGAACCAATCTGCCATTGTATTGATACACAGAAAGCTTCCATGCTTCTCTTTGACACCTCCGGCATTGAGGCATGGGTTACAGAAAACAATCCCAAATATGCCAACCGTATCATCAAACAGCTGAAAGCCTTCAAAAAAGCAAAAGGGATGGACGATTCCTTTGACCCTTATAAAGCCGCCTACGGCTCCATGCCTTCCCATGCTGCCGCCAGTCCAGCCATTCAGCAGATGTACATTAACGGGCATTTCTGTTATGCTTATAAATTCGGCATTATTACCAACGGACTCGGCATTGTCCGGGATATTTCCTTTTATAACAAGGACTTTCTTGCGGCTCATCCTGACATCATTGTTGGAAAAAAATCTGATTCCCCGGATGAAGATAAGAGTCTTGCCGATTCCAGGGCATTGATTCCCACTTTAAAGGATTTCTTTCGCAAGCATCCGCTTATCAATCCGAAAACTTTTCTGGGAGACGCCGCATTTGATTCCATTGAAATCTACAAATACCTGTTACAGGAAGCTTCCTTTGAGCAGGCTTACATTCCCCTCAACGGCAGAATCTCCCTTCCAAAATCCGACTGCCCGCTGAATAAGGACGGCATCCCCTGCTGCCCCAAAGACCCATCCCTTCCAATGAAACGGGAAGGAAGCAAATCCCATCTCCGCTGCGGACTGCCAACCATGAAGTTTGTATGCCCGAAAATGAAATGGGAGTGGAACAAACTTACAAAGAAATCAAAACGCGTCTGCCACTGTGAAAATCCCTGTACGGAATCCCCCTGCGGCAGGATGTTTTATATTTATCCCGAGAAAAACCTGCGCGCCTATCCCGGTACACTCCGCGGTACGGCCGGATGGGATTCCACCTATAAGATCAGGGTAACTGTTGAGAAATCAATCAACCATTTCAAGGACAGCTTCTGTGTTGCCGGGCGTAAAACGCAGAATGAAAAAACGCTTCATGCTGACCTGCTTCTCGCCGGGATTACCCAGCTTATTACTGTAATGGTGGCTGATAAACTGCACAGGCATGAATATATCCGCAGTTTAAAACCTCTGATTGCATAACCTTACATACCGCATACCATTTCACGGGCAGATATCCTTATCTGCTTTGTTTTCATGTCTTAAAATCCTTGTTATCCACATCCACCTCCTGTAAGTCCGGCTCAACCGGGCCTTTGCCCTATTGGAATCAAGATTTTGAACTTGTTTCGCAATTACCTATGGGTTATGGTAGGCGTTTGCGAAACGCCAGAACCCACATAAATACGGGATTCTCTTTGTTACAAAATAAAACAACTCCTCACTGGTCTGTGGTATAATTGAAATGTCCAGTAACAATTATCCATATCCACCAGTAAAGGAGTCGTATCTATATGATAACACATAAACAGCTCTCTTTGGCAGATATTTTTACCGATTGCCAAAATAAATTTGATAACGATAAATATGCGTTTCTTTCCATACTCGATGAAACCATCAACCTTGATGAAATTGTTCCGGTGTCTTTTGTTTCTCATTTTCATGCTGCCACCGGCAGACCCCGCAGGCATCTGCTTTACCCAATGCTGAAGGCTCTGTTACTACAGCTTATCTTCTCAATCCCAACAACATCCCTGCTGATCGTATTCCTGAAATACTCTCAGGAACTGCGGGACTTCTGCGGGTTTGACGTTGTCCCGGACGCCTCTAAATTCACCCGGTTCAAACAGGATTTTTTATCGGACTTACAATCCATGTTCGATCATCTTGTTGACTTGACCGAACCAATCTGCCATTGTATTGATACACAGAAAGCTTCCATGCTTCTCTTTGACACCTCCGGCATTGAGGCATGGGTTACAGAAAACAATCCCAAATATGCCAACCGTATCATCAAACAGCTGAAAGCCTTCAAAAAAGCAAAAGGGATGGACGATTCCTTTGACCCTTATAAAGCCGCCTACGGCTCCATGCCTTCCCATGCTGCCGCCAGTCCAGCCATTCAGCAGATGTACATTAACGGGCATTTCTGTTATGCTTATAAATTCGGCATTATTACCAACGGACTCGGCATTGTCCGGGATATTTCCTTTTATAACAAGGACTTTCTTGCGGCTCATCCTGACATCATTGTTGGAAAAAAATCTGATTCCCCGGATGAAGATAAGAGTCTTGCCGATTCCAGGGCATTGATTCCCACTTTAAAGGATTTCTTTCGCAAGCATCCGCTTATCAATCCGAAAACTTTTCTGGGAGACGCCGCATTTGATTCCATTGAAATCTACAAATACCTGTTACAGGAAGCTTCCTTTGAGCAGGCTTACATTCCCCTCAACGGCAGAATCTCCCTTCCAAAATCCGACTGCCCGCTGAATAAGGACGGCATCCCCTGCTGCCCCAAAGACCCATCCCTTCCAATGAAACGGGAAGGAAGCAAATCCCATCTCCGCTGCGGACTGCCAACCATGAAGTTTGTATGCCCGAAAATGAAATGGGAGTGGAACAAACTTACAAAGAAATCAAAACGCGTCTGCCACTGTGAAAATCCCTGTACGGAATCCCCCTGCGGCAGGATGTTTTATATTTATCCCGAGAAAAACCTGCGCGCCTATCCCGGTACACTCCGCGGTACGGCCGGATGGGATTCCACCTATAAGATCAGGGTAACTGTTGAGAAATCAATCAACCATTTCAAGGACAGCTTCTGTGTTGCCGGGCGTAAAACGCAGAATGAAAAAACGCTTCATGCTGACCTGCTTCTCGCCGGGATTACCCAGCTTATTACTGTAATGGTGGCTGATAAACTGCACAGGCATGAATATATCCGCAGTTTAAAACCTCTGATTGCATAACCTTACATACCGCATACCATTTCACGGGCAGATATCCTTATCTGCTTTGTTTTCATGTCTTAAAATCCTTGTTATCCACATCCACCTCCTGTAAGTCCGGCTCAACCGGGCCTTTGCCCTATTGGAATCAAGATTTTGAACTTGTTTCGCAATTACCTATGGGTTATGGCAGATAGGGTTCTCTCCCTTCTTTCTCCGCTTCGATTATCTCTGAAAAACCGCTTTCCAAATCCTCAAAACAGATAGGAATATCCCCCGGATTTTTGATGTAGGTATCCACAAAGCGGTAACTGAGCCGCCCTCCGTCCTTTCCGATACTGACACAGTAGACAGACGCAAACTCACCGTTTTCCAGCATCCACATCTCGCTTTCAAGGCACAGGACAAAGTTGTCTGAAAACAGTTCCTCTATCTCACAACCTATCTTGCAGGCAGGATAACAGAAAAGCACGTCCGTCATGGCGAAAGGTTCTTTCCCCGTACCGTCATCCCCCTCCAGCATCATCACGTCTTTCATGTTCCTTTTGATATAAGGGAATAACTGACTGGAATAGTTCTCCGCTTCATATTCCCTCGGATCGCTCCCATAGCTCAAAAACTTCGCAGAATCATCAAACTCACTGTCCTCATACAGCCGGAACAGGCGGAGAAGGCATCCCCGCAGCTTATCCTCTGTCAGTCCTTCCTCCTGCACGTCATTTTCCCTCTCTGCTTTGGGTTTCTTTTTCCCTGCCGCATAACGGATTCCGCCCAATACCGCTGCTCCCACCACCGCCGCAAGAGAAACTGCTGTCGCTTTTTTGTGTTTCATCTCCCTGATTTCTCCTTTCCGCTTCTGGACTTTTTGTCCAAAAGTTTTCCAAACGCAAAAAGGGCAGCTACAAACCGCTGTTTACGGTCTATAACTGCCCTCACGCTGTTTCTGATATTTAATTACCTGTACCGGATCACCGGACACTGCTTTGTCTTTTTCCCTACCTTCCTCCGTTCCAGAGCGAAAACCATATCCCCAGTACGCTCAAAATATCCTATATCCTTCTTCCAGCTCATGCCGCATTTACAGTGCTGCAAGCCGATAAACTGCTGTTTCATCTTCCTTCCGCAGTTCGGGCATACTTTTTTGCTTCTGCCCTTCTGCTTTACTTTTGGCTTGTCGGCATCCTGCTTCTTTTCCTTCTTTTCGGGAAGCCCATTCTCCGCTATCCTTGTTTCATAACGTGACAGCCGGTAAAGATACAGGCTGTATATTTCATCAAAGGTAGCCTTTTCCGCTATCCCCTTTACCCTCTGGTAAATCTGCCCCGCAATTTTTTCACAGTCCTCTCCTTCCGGCATCCTGCCATGCTCCCTGTAATAATCACAGGTCTTTTGGAACATACCGTCTGCTATTCCTGCTTTCTGTTTCTGCTTTAAGTCCTTATATGTCCTGTCAGCCCTCCGCTTCCTGTTTCCCAAACGCACCACCCCTTTATCCTGATACGGTCTATTTTAACAGAAAACACCCCAGAATTGTGAAAAATATCTGCCGCCTTAACCGAAAGCGTCTTTGCACAGGGCAATGAAATATCTCTTTTTCTCCAGTATTTCCTCCTGCCTGTCTTTGGAAAGCGTCTGGAATATCTCGTCATAGTCAAGCTCCGCAAGCGGCGTACCAAGCACTGGCGTTAAGACTTCATGTTCATACCATATCCGCCAGAGTTCCTCAAACAGTTCCAGACTGTCCGAAAATGCCATTGCCGAATCAAAGCCCTCTCCCTCACTGAACCATTGCAGACGGACAAAGCCGAACCTCCCGGCATCCGCCACCATTACATCGGTCAGCTCATACAGCTCCGCAAACGCATCCGCCACTTTCCGGCATTTTGCCCGCTGTTCTTCCGTAATATATTTTTCCGCCATAGCGCACCTCCTAACTTACTTCTGGACAAAAAGTCCAAAAGCTATCTATCCTCTTTTAAACAGTAGATTGTGCAGAGGTCAGCGCATAACACGCCTTCCCCGCATTTTATTGTGTCAAACAAAAGGCATTGGAACAATACGTCACGCACATCTTCCAGACTGGCGATGCCCTGTTCCTTCTCCGAAAAGCCTGCTCCGGGAATATCCATATCCCCCGATACCGCCCGCCTTGCTAAGATGCAGTGCGTATAAAGTCCGAGGATATGTTTATCCGACATGGGAAAAGCGAAGGTTTCCTGCCCGTCATAGGTCACCCGGTACTTTTCCAGTTCCCCTTCCGGCAGTCCAAAGCAGCACCGCACCGTTTCCAGATAAGTATGCCCGTCAAAATCCGGCTTTATTTTCTTCCCATACCTGCGGATTGCGGAAAATATGCTGTTCCGGTCAAGAAAAGAACGGGTACGCTGAAAAGCTGGCTTCCTGCCCTTAATGTCCATGTAAACATTATTCCCTGTCCCCTTCCCGGCAAACCTGCCATAATCGCCTGTCCGCAGCAGATAGGACAATACCTCCAGCAGCTTTTCCTTTGACGCAATCTCCTGATAGGGGGAATCACCAAACTCTATTTTTACAAACCTCAATGGGCAGCTCCCCTTTGCAATTTCCCGTTCCATTGCCCGATCAATATCCCGCATGGACTCCATTTATCCATCTCCTTCCGCTTTGCGCTCAAACATCCCTTTTTCTTCCCAGCCGCCGCCATACATATCATGCTGCACCAACTGCTGGTAATAATGGTTCATGGTGTTCGGGGCATTGTAGAGGGCAGTCACCATGTATGCCCTGATGTTGGTTATCCTTGTTGTGGTTTCCTTCATGCACCCGATGACATACTCCAAATGGGAGCTGTTCAGCTTTAAAAACTTTGATTTCACAAGCTCATACGGGTAGTCTTCCCCGTTGACCTTTACCGTCTTGCGCTTCACGCACACAATCTCGCAGATCACCTCATACAGTTCCTCATACAGACCTTTTTCGCTCCAATCGCCATATTTCATGTGATGCTCATACTCGATATTCTCCTTAATGATTTCCATGTAGGCGTTGGCATCATCCATCACATCAATCATACCATTATCCGGCTTGCCCGGTTCCTGTTTTTCTGTTTCCATATCAGATTGATTGATAGGATTGGTATAACTCAGATCGGTATAATTAGTATTGTTATAATTAGGGTTCGATTCCCGAACTTCCACAAGTTCGGTTTCCGAATTTCTTGAAGTTTGGTTTCCGAACTCCTGCAAGTTCGGTTTCCGAATCTCTTGAAGTTCGATTTCCGAACTTCTTGAAGTTTGATTATCGAACCTCTTGAAGTTCGGTTTCCGAACTTCTGCGGAACTGTCAGCATTATCCGGCTTTTCCGGCTCTCCGTCCGGTTCTTTCCCGGTATCCAGTGTCGCAAAATTCTTCACATAGATAATGTCCGGCTTGCCCAGTCCCTGTCTTTTCTTCTCAATCAGACCGATGCCCTTTTTGCTGTCAAGCTCCGCTATCACTTTTGCGCATTTCTCCCTTGCGCATCCCAAATCCTCCATTATGTTATCAAGGGTGTAATGGATATACACCCTGTTTTCTTCGTCAAGCCAGCCATTCTTGATTGACAATGCCAGCCTGTCAAGCATCAGACCATAAAGGAGCTTCGCATCGCTGGACAACTCTTTAAACCTTGCGTCTTTTATCAGCAGCCTCGGCACTCTGTAAAAAGAGAACTGTTCCGCTTCGATGCCATAATAATAGTCGAATTTTATTGCGCCATCCACGCCGATGCACCTCCCCTCTATTGTCTTTTCGTGCCATTTCTGGCACTCCATTCATCCAGAAGCTGAATGATGATGCCCTCTATTTCCTCACTGCTGCAATCCTCCGCAAAATATTCGCTGATCTTGTCCGCTTTCAGCGTCACTTTCCGTTCCTTCGGCTTTTCCTCCGTCAGTATCAGGCGCACCATTGCAAGGGTAAGCTCCCCTGTCTTGCCATATTCCTTGATTTTTGCTGACTGCGCCATGCTGACGTTACAGCCTTTTTCCTCTATGGCTGCCTGTACCCAGCCTTGCGCTTCTTCCGCAAGAAAGGAAATGTCAACGCCCTGTGAAAAGCCGAGCTTCTTACCGTCCACCATAGCAAGGAGTTCATCAGACAGGCGGGAGAGCCAGATATACCGCTGAACCTTTTTAGCGTTCTCCCCGGCGGCTTCCCCGACCTCATCCAGTGTGTTTCTGCCTGACTTCTTCCCCTGATGCTTCATGGCTTCATATTTCATCTTGTAGGCTCTCGCCTTCTCACTTGGTAAAATATCTTCCCTCTGGATATTGGAATCCACCATAATAATTGTTGCTTCATCATCGGTATAGTTGCGTACAATCACAGGCATTTCCGTCTTTCCGGCAAGCTCCGAGCCACGTTTGCGGCGGTGTCCGGCTATGATTTCATAGCCGCCGCCCGCCCTCGGTCTGGCAATCCCCGGCACAAGCACCCCGTACTGTCGGATACTCTCGGTTGTTTCCTCCATCTTCTCATCGTCCTCCACCCGGAACGGGTGGTCTTTGAATGTATAAAGCTCCGCCAGCGGCGCATTGATAATCTGCTCCGCCCCACTTCCCTGTGCGGCACTCCCGCCGAATAAATCATCAAATTTTTCCAGCGTAATCTTTGCTGCGCTCCCCGATTTTGCGTTACTGCCCATCTGCAAGCACCTCCTTTGTCAGAGAATCATAGGCTGACGCCACTTTTCCCTTTGGATCATGCTTGTAGATGCTGACACCCTCCGCTGAAATCTCCGCCGCCCTGACAGAAATGGGAATAATATTGGCAAATATCCTTACTCGGCTTCCATAGGCTTCCTTCAGCATGGAGCTGATGTCCTTTGCGTAGTTCGTCCGGCTGTCCACCATTGTAAGCAGAATCCCCTCAATCTCCAGTTTCGGGTTAATCTGCCGCTTTACCTTGCCCACCGTCTTAATAAGCTGTTGCAAGCCTTTAACGGGCAGGTATGCCGCCTGTACAGGTATCAGGATACTGTCGGTGCAGGCAAAGGCATTTATGGTAATCATGCCGAGAGAAGGCATACAGTCAATCAAGATATAATCGTAACTTTCCCTGACAATCTCTATGTACGACCGGAGTACCGTTTCCCGGCTCATCACATTCACAAGGGAAACCTCCAGACCGGAAAGCTCAATGTTCCCCGGCATTAAGTCTATCCCTTCCTCATGGTGCAGGATACCTTCTCCCGGCTCTACTTCCTCGTCATTGATTAAACCTCCCATAATGGTTGCAAGCGTGACTTCCAGACTGTCCGGCTCCGTAAAGCCTAAGCTCGCTGTCAGACTGCCCTGTGCGTCCGCATCAATCAAAAGCACTTTTTTTCCCTGTTTTGCAAGTCCTATGCCTAAATTGCTTGTGGTGGTGGTCTTGCCCACACCGCCCTTCTGGTTTGCGATTGCGATTATTTTACACATGATTGGTTCTCCTTTTCTTCTACTGGTTATCTTTTACGTTGCTTTTCCTGACTTCCACATAAGTCCGGTAATATTTCTTTGTCCCTTTGTTTGGGAACATATCGGAAAACTCCGTCACTTCAATTTTCGGGTTCCTCTGTAAAATCTTCCCGAACCACTTAATATCGTTCTTCGTTCCCATAAGCCTAACCTTTAACATCAGTCCCGTCCTCCGAACATGGCGTACAGATCGTGGTTATATGTTGCGTATTCCGGATACCGAATCTGTATTGCCTGCCAAAAATAGGGCGCATAGGCACAGCAGAACAATTCTTCCACTGTGTACCGTCTGCACTCGTCCACCTGTTCCTCCGCATCATCATAGTCAAGGACGCTCGGCGTACCGTTGCAGTAAAGGTTAAACGCCATCCTGACCACTCTCACGCTCCCGCTGGTCTGCCAGCCTTCATGCAGGCACTCCGTTTTCACGCAGCCTGTCCTAAAATCATAAATACTTTTGATATTCCTTCTTGTGTCATCGCTGATACCAAGACAATATACAAGCGCTTTGTGGTATACGTCCTGATACCTGACCTCTTTCAATTTCTCGTAGTAGAATTTTTCATGTGCATCGCTGATAAAAATAATCGCTTTCTCTTTCCCTGCTCTTAACGCTGTGTTTGACATTTTTCTGTTCCTCCTTTTAAAATTGAATTGAAAAGAGCATCCCACTATGGAATGCCCTATATAAAAAATAGGGACACTCTCATTCAAGTATCCCTATAATCTACCGCTATATCTGATAGTTCTCTATTCACTTTCATTGTCAGGATTTTTTGTGTTCCCCGTACCGAGGTCTAATGCCACAACTACGGTTACTTTCTTCACAAGTATCTTTTCCTTATGATTTTCACCGATTTTGTTGAAACTGAAAAATGTCACAAAGTGCGTAAATTCAAGGATTTCTAGGTATCTTTCCTTTGTATCAACACCACAGTCTCCACATGCACCGTCTGGGGAAACATGTCCACCGGCTGCACCTCCCTCACCTCGTACCCGCCCCCGCACAGATACTTCAAATCCCTGGCCAGTGTGGCCGAATCACAGCTCACATACACCACCCGTTCCGGCTGAATCTTCACAATGGTTTCCAGGCACTTTTCATCGCAGCCTTTTCGCGGCGGATCCACTACGATTACATCCGGATACCCTTCCCGGCCCTGCCGCAAAAGGGTATTGCAGAACTCCGGCAGCACTTCTTCTGCCCGGCCCACAAAAAATTCCGCATTATCAATATGGTTAATCCGGGCATTTCGCCTGGCATCCGAGATAGCCTGCTCCACAATCTCCACGCCATAGACCTGTTTCACCTTCCGGGCCAGAAACAGGGAAATCGTTCCGATTCCGCAGTAAAGATCCCAGACGATCTCCCGGCCGGTCAGTCCTGCATACTTCAGCGCAGTTTCATACAGTTTCCGGGTCTGCACCGGATTCACCTGATAAAAAGATAAGGGAGAAATCTGATACTTTATTTCTCCCAAACAGTCCGTAATATAATTCCGCCCCCAAAGCGTGATAATTTCTTCGCCCAGAATTACATTTGTATTCTTTTCGTTTATATTCAGAGTAATACTGGTCATTCCCTCCACAGTCCGAAGTTTTTCCACCAACCGTTCTGCAAAAGGAAGCTGTTTCCCATTTATCACAAGGCATACCATAAGCTCCCCGGTGGCAAACCCGGAACGTACCAGCACATGGCGAACCAGACCTGTACCTGTCTCTTCCTGATAAGCCGGAATCTTATATTCCTCCATAAATGAAATGACACATTCCAGTATTTTTTCATTGACGTCCGTTCCCAGAAAACATTTTCGATTTGGAATAATGTTATGGGTACGGGCAGCGTAAAATCCAGTAACAATTTTTCCGTTTTTGTCTGTTCCTATCGGAAACTGGGCTTTATTCCGGTAAAGCCAGGGTTTTTCCATTCCTATAATGGGATGTATCAGCGGAATATAATTTTTCTGTATGGCAACAGGCTCTTCCGGAAAATGCTCCTGAGGCAAAAGCCCATCTGCACCGGCATTTTCATCATTAAATTCCTCCGGCAGCAAAAATCCGCCAATACGTTTCAGATTGTTACGTACCTTATTCTCTTTAAATTCCAGCTGCTTTGGATAGTCCAGCGCCTGTATCTGACAGCCGCCGCACTGACGGTAATACTGACACCGGGGCTCTGTCCGATAAGGAGATGGCTTCAGCACCTTCAGCAGACGTGCATAACCGAAATGCTTTTTCATTTTCATGATTTTTGCCAGTACCTGATCCCCCGGAACTGCGTCTTTCACAAAAAAAACAATACCATTGGCCTTTCCGACGCCTTCCCCTTCAGCACCCATGTCCTCAATCAGCAGCTCCAGCTCCATATCTTTCTGAAATACAGGCCATTCTCCCGCTGCATTCCGGCTTTCATTCTTCTGGTCTGAATTATTCTGATTTCTGACTCTGTTATTTTTCTGCTTTCTGTATCTCATGTCCGATTCCCTGCCAATACCCTTTCCTCGCACTCATATCCGACTCCCTGTCACAGCCTTTACTCCTCGCTGGTTCTTCGTATATTGGATTCAAACAGACGGTTATAGCCCAGCCATCCGCTGGTTCCGTCCCCGGCAGCAAGGGCTTCTTTCATGGTCTGCATTTTTGCGTCCGTGTTATCTGCAAAACTTAAAGCCACTGCCTCTGCAATTGCAGGTTTTTTAGGAGAACCATACTCCAGTTCTCCGTGATGGGACAGAATACAGTGCTTTAATTCATTGGCCAGCTTCACCGGAAATCCCGGCATGGCGCTGATACGTTTTCCCAGAAGTTCCACGCCAATGATAATATGGCCCAGAAGCTGCCCTTCGTCCGTATAGTCATTTTCCGGAAAAACAGACAGTTCCTCCAGCTTGCCGATATCATGAAACATGGCTGAAGTCAGAAGCAGATCCTTATGGAGCATGGGATACGCCTGGGTGTAATAGTGGCACAGTTTCGTCACGCTTAATGTGTGTTCCAGCAGTCCGCCCACATAACCGTGATGGACATTTTTGGCCGCACTGTGGAACTTGAACCGCTTTTCAAATTCCTTATCTTCCAGAAAGAAACCGGAACACAGCTTTTTCAGCCATGGATTTTTCATTTCCTGTATAAATCCGGTAAGCTCCCGGTACATTTCGTCAATATTCTTTTCACTGACCGGCAGGTATTCTATGGGGTCGTATTCTCCCTCCTGAACCCTGCGGACACGCTTGACATTTAACTGGAGGGCTCCCTGAAAACTGGTCACGTCGCCTACCACGTCAATGTAATCCAATGCTTCAAATTCATCAATGCCCTGAGAATTGGGGTCCCAGATTTTTGCATCCAGGATTCCTGTCTTATCCTGCAGAATCAGAGATTCATAAGGCTTTCCCGCTTTGGTCAGCGCTGTCTGTTTCGTTTTGCACAGGTAAATTTCTCCCACCCGTTCTCCCTCTCTCAGGGTTTCTATATATTTCATAACTTTACTCCTCACCTGAAAATTTATTTTAATATACCGGCCGTTACCACACAGTCCAGATCCACATATTCCTCACCGCTCTGGCGTTTCACGGTAATGGTTATGATGTCCTCCGGATTCAGTGCATAAATGCGCTGATTATACTGCTCCACATTTACAATATCTTCACCGTTTATTTTTACAATTACGTCCGCTTCCTGAATACCTGCAGTCATGGCAGGAGAATCCAGAACCACGGATTTCACATATACGCCTTTGGGAATTTTATATTCTTCCGCAATATCATCTGTAACAGTGCTCAGGCGCAGGCCCACATAGGGAATATCCCGGTTATTGGACAAATCTTCAATCAACTGCTTCAGCTCCGAAACAGACAGTGCGGTAATGGTATTGCGGTCGCTCTGACTGCTGTAATCCTGCAGCACAAGGCCTACGATCTCGCCTTTCAGATTGATGATCACACCGCTTCCGTTTTCACTTCCCACAATATCTGTGGTAAAAATCGTATAATTTCTGTCTATGGTGGAAACCTCATTTCTGGAAGATGTGATCGTCCCGCACAGAATCGAATAATTTGCCCCCAGCGGACTTCCGATGGCCAGCACTGTGGTTCCCTGCTCAATCATATAGGAATTGCCCAGAGATGCAATCATCACCTGTTCCATGGTTGCTTCCGGAATTTCCGTCAGCAGAACTCCGATTACTGCAATTCCCGTATTTCCATCATATTTTTTCAGAGAAGCGGAAACCATTGTATCATCCATAAATGTAATACTGATAGCCTGCGCGGCAGCAATAACTTTTTTTTCTGTCAGTATCAGAAGCTCCTGTCCGTTGTTGCCGATGATAATTCCGGCGGCCCGGTTTTCATTTTCATAAGGGGTATTAAACCAGTCCATACCGCTTGTTACTCCGGTAACGGTTACCACGGATTTATTGGCCTGCTTTCCGATAGCGTAAAGTTTATTCTGCAATGCCTGATAATCTTCGATTTCCAGTTCTTCCCGCACCACCACGGTCTGACTTTCCGGTTCCGGCTCAGGCTCCTTTTCTTCCTCCTCCGGCGTCTCCGTATTATCTTCCTCCAGGGGAACATCATCCCTTGGAATACTGATGGTGGATTCTTCCGGCGGACAGAACCATTCTTCCAGATACGGTCTCAGAACTACGAATACAAAACAGGCAACTGCCCCAAAAATCACAGCGCAGAGAAGGTTATATCCCATACGGATTAACAGTCGCTTTTTGTTGACTGGTTTGTCTTTTATTTTTTCCTTAATAAAAGCAAATTCCTGCTCATTCTGCTCCGGTTGCTTCATGGCACGTCCTCCTGATAAGCATATTACGGTTTCCCCTGTATGCCATACATATCCTGCCTCCCGTTTTATATAAATGAACTGTCACATAGATATTATACGTTTTTCCCCCGCTTGTTGCAAGATTTTTATTTTTAATGTATAATTTGCCTGTAGCAGTCCGGCTTTGGACCCTGTTATGGAAACCTTTTGGTATCAGGAGATTACAAAAATGATACCTTTCAATATAAAAAAATTAAGGTAACCAAATTAATTTGAACGTTCTGAATTGCTATTTCCAGAGGGTTCCGAATAGTTACAGATTAAGGAATAAAATTATGAATGAAAAAGCACTGAACACATTGGAATATTACAAAATCATAGATATGCTGTGCAGCCACGCCACTTCTGCCTCCGGCAGGGAACTCTGCCGGAACCTGAAACCTTCCGCAGATCTGTCAGAAATTCAGCTTGCTCAGCAGCAGACTTCTGATGCGCTGACCAGAATATTTCAGAAAGGTTCCCTTTCCTTTGCAGGCACCCACAACCTGGGGGCCTCTTTCAAACGTCTGGAAATCGGCGGCACTCTGAGCATAGAAGAACTGCTCCGAATCGCTTCCCTGCTGGAAGTGGCGAAACGTGCCAGAATCTATGCCCGCAGCGAAAGAGAGGATGTTCGGCTGGATTCCCTGGATGAATTCTTTTCCGCCATCGAACCGCTTCCCTCCCTTCTGGGCGAAATCCGGCGGTGTATCCTGTCGGAAGATGAAATCGCAGACGATGCTTCCGCCGCTCTGAAAAATATCCGGCGTTCCATCAAAAACACCAATGAGAAAATCCGAAGCCAGATGAACGACATGTTAAACAGCAGCCGGAACCATCTGCAGGACGCAGTGATTACCATGCGTAACGGACGCTACTGCCTCCCGGTGAAAGCAGAAGCAAAAAGCCAGGTTCCCGGCATGATTCATGACCAGTCCTCCACCGGCTCCACCATTTTCATCGAGCCCATGGCTGTGGTAAAGCTCAACAATGACCTGCGTGAACTTCATATGAAGGAACAGGAAGAAATTGAAGTGATTCTGGCCTCTCTGAGCAATCTTGCGGCAGAATCTGTTCCTTATTTAAAGAGCAACTACGAAATACTCACACAGCTTGATTTTATATTTGCAAAAGGCGCTCTGGCCAGACAATATAACGGTTCCGCTCCCGTCTTTAACCAGGAGCACCGTATCCGTATCCGCAAAGGACGCCATCCCCTGCTGGACAGCCATAAGGTGGTACCCATTGACATTCATCTGGGAGATGAATTCCATCTGCTGATTGTCACCGGCCCAAACACAGGAGGAAAAACCGTTTCCCTGAAAACAGTGGGCCTGTTCACCCTGATGGGCCAGGCAGGACTCCATATTCCTGCCAACGACCGTTCGGAACTGTCGGTATTTGAGGATGTATTTGCAGACATTGGAGACGAACAGAGTATTGAGCAGAACCTGAGCACCTTTTCTTCTCACATGACCAACATTATTAACATCCTGATGCATGTAAATGAAAACTCGCTGGTGCTTTTTGACGAACTCTGCGCCGGAACAGACCCCACCGAAGGAGCCGCTCTGGCTATTTCCATCCTTTCCAGGCTTCACAGTTACGGCGTACGCACCATGGCCACCACCCACTACAGCGAACTGAAAGTATTCGCCCTCTCCACCCCCGGCGTGGAAAACGCCTGCTGTGAATTTTCCGTGGAAACTTTAAGCCCCACCTACCGGCTGCTGATTGGTATTCCCGGCAAAAGCAACGCTTTCGCCATCTCCGGCAAGCTGGGCCTCCCACCGGAAATCATTGAAGACGCCAGAAGCCGCATGACCGAACAGGATGAAAATCTGGAAGATCTGATTTCCGATCTGGAAACCAGCCGGATTACCATGGAAAAAGAACGTCTGGAAGCAGAACAGTACCGTCAGGAAACGGAGGCCCTGAAACGCCGCATGGAAGAAAAACAGGAGCGGCTGGACAGCCAGCGGGAAAAGATTATCCGGCAGGCCAATGAGGAAGCTCATGCCATCCTCCGGGAAGCAAAGGAAGTGGCTGACCAGACCATTAAAAATTTCCATAAATACGGACAGGGAAACGCTACTGCAAAAGATATGGAGCAGGAGCGCAGCAAACTTCGGAATAAAATGAACACGCTGGAAAAAGACATGGCCATGAAGCAGAAGGAAACCGCCAACCACAAGGTTCCCAAAAAGCTGCGTATCGGAGACTCCGTAAAAGTCCTGAGCATGAACCTGAAAGGCACCGTCCACACTCTGCCCAACGACAAAGGAGATTTGTACGTCCAGATGGGTATTCTCCGCTCCCTGGTCAATATCAGAGACCTTGTGCTGCTGGAAGAACCGGCCCCCTTCGGCAATAAGAAGAAATCCACAGGAGCCGGAAAAATAAAGATGTCAAAATCCGCCTCCATTTCCACGGAAATCAATCTGATTGGAAAAACTACCGACGAAGCCATTGCTCTGCTGGACAAATATCTGGACGATGCTTACCTGGCCCATATGCCTTCTGTGCGGATTGTACATGGCAAAGGTACCGGGGCGCTGCGCAAGGCAGTTCACGGACATCTGAAACGTCTGAAATATGTAAAATCTTTCCGCCTGGGTGAATTCGGAGAAGGAGATTCCGGCGTCACCATAGCAGAATTTTCATAAAGGAACAGGAGGTATTTATGGCAGCAAAACAGAAAATTTTAATCGTGGACGATGATGTAAATATTGCCGAACTGATTTCTCTCTATCTCACCAAAGAATGCTATGACACCCGCATGGTGCACGACGGAGAAGAAGCGCTGGCTGTCTATGAACAGTACCGGCCCAACCTGATGTTACTGGATTTAATGCTCCCCGGTATCGACGGATATCAGGTATGCCGGGAAATCCGGGCAAAATCCAACCTTCCCATTATCATGCTTTCCGCCAAAGGAGAAATTTTTGATAAAGTCCTGGGACTGGAACTGGGCGCGGACGATTACATTATGAAACCCTTTGATTCCAAAGAGCTGGTGGCCAGAGTCAAGGCTGTACTCCGGCGCTACCAGCCTTCCCGGCCGGACGCTTCCATTTCCGATATCAAATGTGTGGAATATCCTGACCTTACCATCAATCAGACCAACTATTCCGTTCTCTACTACGGAAAACCTGTGGATATGCCCCCCAAGGAGCTGGAACTCCTCTATTTTCTCGCCTCCTCCCCCAACCAGGTATTTACCAGAGAACAGCTTCTGGACCATATCTGGGGATATGAATATATCGGCGACACCCGTACCGTAGATGTTCATGTAAAGCGCCTTCGGGAAAAAATAAAAGATCACCCCTCCTGGAGCCTTGCCACAGTCTGGGGTATCGGATATAAATTCGAGGTAAAACAGTGAAACGAACCCTTTATCCAAAACTTTTACTGGGGTATGTGGCCTTTGGTATTCTCGGCTTTCTTACCATTGCCATCTTTACCTCCCGGATGACCCTGAATTACATAGAGCGGGACACAGCTTCCGATTTGTACCGGGAATCCAATCTTCTGGCAGCCAATTATGCCGCCAACTATTACCGGGGCACAATGACGCTGGAAGACGTAACTTCCCATTTTGTGGCAGTGGCCACTTACCTGGATACGGAAATTCAGGTGGTCAGTCCGGACGGAAAGGTGCTGATCAGTTCCAGTTCCGATACTTCTTCCGACGCCATCCAGAATTTTGACATTACCGCCTTCGGCACCAGCTACTACCAGACAGGTACTTTTTTCAATACTTTTCAGGAAGAAACCCTCTCCGTATTTTCTCCCATTACCATCAATTACAAGGTGCGGGGTTATGTGCTGATTCACAAGCCCGTCCGTGACCTGATTGCTCTGAAAGACGGATTTATTAATATTGCCTATATGACGCTGGCAGTTATTTTCCTCTGCGCTTTTGTACTGCTGGGACTGTTTACCTGCACCGTTTACATCCCCATCCGGAAAATTACACGGGCAGCCAGAGACTATTCCGAGGGGAATTTTGACACTCAGATTAATATCCAGACCAATGACGAAATCGGGTATCTGGCCGCCTCCCTGAATTATATGGCCACGGAACTTTCCACCCTGGAAGATGACCAGCGGAAATTCATCGCCAATGTCTCTCATGATTTCCGCTCTCCCCTCACATCCATCAAGGGATATGTGGAAGCCATTATGGACGGCACCATCCCCCACGAAATGCAGGACAAATACCTGAACATTATCCTGCTGGAAACGGAACGCCTGAACAAGCTGACTCAGAGTATGCTGGAGCTGAACAAATACGGAGCCAGAGGCACCATGCTGGATATCAGCAGCTTCGACATCAACAACACCATCAAACTGGTGGTCCAGTCCTTTGAAGGCATCTGCCAGGAAAAGAAAATTTCCTTTGAGCTGATACTGACAGGGCATACCTCCTTCGTCTATGCAGATATGAGCAAAATCCAGCAGGTGCTCTACAACCTGATTGACAATGCCATCAAGTTCAGCCATCCGGATTCCACCATTACCATTGAAACTACGGAAAAAAATGAAAAAGTGTTTATTTCGGTAAAAGACACGGGCATCGGCATTCCCAAAGACAGCATCAAAAAAATCTGGGAACGCTTTTACAAGACAGATTTATCCCGCGGAAAAGATAAACGGGGCACAGGCCTGGGTCTGGCCATTGTCCGGGAAATCATTTCCGTCCACAACGAAAATATCAACGTAATCAGTACGGAAGGAGTTGGCACGGAGTTTATTTTTACCCTGCCTCTGAATCAGGATAACCGTGATTAAACGACCGTACCGGAACCGGCTACAGGGGGCTGTGGGAAAACAGAGTTTTCCCACAGCCCCCTCTTTCTTCATCTGAACTGTTACGCCACATGTAACTTTATGAAAATTTACATTGACAAAGAGATTGTTATATTATATACTTGTATATACAAGGTAAGATAAGAATAAACAGGTAAGGTGGTGATACCGTGAATCAGGACTTTCTTCACTCCCTGGAGCAGAAAGCAACCCTTTGCCGGTTAAATGTCAGCCGGATGATGCGGGCCAGCGGCCACGGCCATATCGGCGGCGCATTTTCATCCATGGACATTGTAACCGCACTGTACTTTTACAAAATGAAAGTACGCCCTGAAGAACCGGACTGGCCGGACAGAGACCGTTTCCTGCTGTCCGCAGGACACAAGAGTATGGTTCAGTACGCTGTACTGGCAGAAATGGGATTCTTCCCGAAAGAACTCCTTGACACTTACGGTTCTCTCCATTCCAGACTTCCGGGCCATCCCAACATGCACAAACTGCCGGGGGTAGAAGCCAACACCGGCGCGCTGGGACACGGTCTGGCCATTGCCGCAGGCATGGCCATGGGATTACGTCTGGACGGTAAATCTTCTCAGGTCTACACGATTCTGGGAGACGGGGAGCTGGCAGAAGGCTCCAACTGGGAAGCAGCCGCAGCGGCCGCCCATCATAAGGTGGACAATCTCACCGCTTTTGTGGATTTCAACGGTCTGCAAATCAGCGGCAACGTAACCGAGGTGATGAACTTCACTCCCATTGATGAGAAATTCCGGGCTTTTGGCTGGGCTGTCCGTGAAATCGACGGAAACGACATGAAACAGATTGTGGAAACACTGGACGCCCTTCCCTTTGAACCGGGCAAACCTTCCATGATTGTGGCCCATACCGTCAAATCCAAAGGGCTGAAGCAGGGAGAAGGAAAGGCAGCCTTCCACTACTGGAACGCCAGCCTCGAAGACTGCGACGCACTGGACCGGGATCTGATTTCCATGCTGGATGAAAAGGAGGAGTGAAATTATGGGTGAATGGATGGACCCCAGAAAAACCTTCGGGAAAGCAGTGACAGAGCTTGCTCAGGAAAATAAGGACATCGTTGTGCTCTCTGCAGACAGCGGAAAAAGCTCCGGCTTTACAGAATTTATGGAACAATATCCGGAACGGTATTTTGAATGCGGCATTATGGAACAGACTGCCGTCGGCATTGCCTCAGGGCTTGCAGCCACCGGGAAAATTCCTGTATTCTGCGCCATTGCACCCTTTGTCACCGTCCGGCCTTTTGAAATGTTCCGGAACGATTTGGGCTATATGGAGCAGAATGCCAAGATTGTGGGCAGAAACTGCGGCATCACCTATTCTGACCTTGGTGCAACCCACCATTCTCTGGAGGATTTTGCATTGATGCGGATGATTCCGGGAGTAACCATACTGGCGCCTCAGGACCCTGATGAAATTATCGGCGCTGTTCAGGCAATGATTGACCACAAAGGCCCCGTTTACATGAGAATCGGCAATCCCAAAATTGAAGTATTATTCGAGCGGGAGCCCTTTGTCATCGGTAAAGGCCGGAAAATCAGAGAAGGCAGCGACGTGACTCTTATTTCTACAGGTTCCACTACCGCATTTGCCATAAAGGCGGCAGAACTGCTGGAACAGGAAGGGATACATGCAGATTTGATTGGAATGCCCTCCGTATGGCCTCTGGATGAGGAAATGATTCTGGCATCTGCTGAAAAAACAGGACGTGTGGTGACCGTGGAAGAGCATTATGTCAAAGGCGGTCTGGGAACTATAGTTCTGGAAACACTGAATGCAGCCGGTATCAAAGTTCCGCTGCACATGCACGGAATCCCCCATCTGTATGCCGGAAACGGGCCTTATGAAGAACTGCTGGCATATTACGGGCTGGAACCCCGGGGAATTATGGAGACAGTAAAAAAAGTCTGTGAAAGCTGACAGAGATGTCCGGGAGAAATATCCCATGCATTCACAGCAGGGTGGTAACTTTACATATACAAAGGAGGATTTAACTATGGTGGATTTATCAAAAATGACAAAATGGGAAATGGGGAAATTATTTGACTACGCACTGCTGCCCAAGCAGACAACGGAAGCTGAAATCCGCAGAGGATGCCAGGAAGCCATCAAATACAACTGCAAGGCTTTCTGCTATTCTTCCTCAGAATGGACTCCGGTAGTGGTAGAAGAACTGAAGGGCAGCGACCTTCTGGTAGGCGCAGCCATCGGATTCCCCTTCGGCCAGCAGTCCAGCAAAGTCAAAGCATTTGAGACAGAAGAAGCAGTTCGTCTGGGCGCAACCGTTCTGGACAACTGCATGAACGTAGGCGATTTGAAGGACAAAAAATACGACAAAATCCGCGCGGAATTCAAAGAATATGTAGACGCTGCACAGGGCGTCATGACCAAAATGATTATCGAGACCTGTTTCCTGACAAAAGAGGAAATCGTAACCGCTACGGAACTGGTATGCGAAGCAGGCATTGACTGGGTAAAAACTTCCACAGGACAGTACGCAGGACCTTCCGTTCAGGACGTTATGCTGATGGTGGACGCAGTCAAAGGCTCCAAAACCAAAATCAAAGTATCCGGTGTGAAAGACCCAAGACCGCAGAACGCTTTCTGCTTCCTGAGAGCCGGTGCAGAACTGATTGGAACAAGAGCGGCAGTGGAAATTCTGGATTCCGTAGATGATTTGAGGAAAATGGGACTGATTCCCGCTTATACCGGGGATAAATAAGCACAGACAGAATATGACTGGAGGGTTTTTCAATGATTGATTTATCAAAAATGACAAAATGGGATATGGGAAAATTATTTGACTTTTCCGTACTGCCCAAGCAGACCACAGAAGCTGAAATCCGCAAAGGCTGCCAGCTTGCAAAAGAGTACAATTGTAAGGCTTTCTGCTTCTCCTCTTCGGAATGGACGCCCATCGTAGCAGAAGAACTGAAAGGAACGGACATCATGGTAGGGGCAGCCATCGGATTCCCCTTTGGCCAGCAGTCCAGCGCAGTCAAAGCATTTGAAACAGAAGAAGCCGTACGTTTGGGTGCTACCGTTCTGGACAACTGCATGAACGTAGGCGATTTGAAGGACAAAAAATACGACAAGATTCTGGCAGAATTTAAGGAATATGTAAAAGCTGCACAGGGCGTTATGACCAAAATGATTATCGAGACCTGCTTCCTGACAAAAGAGGAAATCGTAACCGCCACCAAACTGGTATGCGAAGCAGGCATTGACTGGGTAAAAACTTCCACGGGACAGTATGCAGGCCCCTCCGTTCAGGACGTTATGCTGATGGTGGATGCTGTAGAAGGCACCAAAACAAAGGTAAAAGTTGCCGGTGTGAAGGACCCAAGACCTCAGAACACCTTCTGCTTTATCCAGGCAGGGGCAGAAATCATCGGAACAAGAGCTGCTATGGAAATTCTGGACGCAGTAGACGATCTCAGAAAAATCGGCCTGATTCCGGCTTACGTTGGAGATAAAGAATAGTCCGGAAAAGACATTTTACACCGGATGCGGTACAGACAGATTCCGGCACATGCCGGAACAGACACACAGACAGAACAGATATGGAATTTACGGGACGGGCGGGCTTCATCCCCAAATACAAATTGCCATTGTATTCCTTACTGACCTGATAAACCGAAACCTGCACGGACAGTATGTTTTGTATCTGCTGACAAATATTTCGGGGTTTTAAAAATTTTGAAAGAAAACGAGGAGGATTTTTATTATGGCACAATATTTAGTTGGACTTGACGGCGGCACCACTGGCTGCAAAACCTGTATTTTTGATCTGGACGGAAAACTGATTGGAAGCGATTACCGGGAATATCCCTGCTATTATCCGAAGCCCGGATATGTAGAGCAGCTTACGGAAGACCTGCTTCCCGCATTTTTCGACAGCATTAAGACCACCATTGAGAAAACAGGCATCAACCCCAACGACATTATCGGCTTTGGCTTCTCCAGCCAGGGTTCCGTAATCGGACTTCTGGATGAAGAAGGCGAACTGATTCGTCCATGGGTCGGATGGCAGGATTTACGAAGTGAAGGCGAAGGCATTCAGTACCTGTTAGACAGAATCCCCAGAAGCGAAATTTATAAGCAGACCGGAGACCCGGTGGGAACCACCTTCTCCAACGGAAAACTGGCATGGCTGAAACTCCATGAACCGGAAAACTTTGAGAAAACAGCCATGTTCGCCACCATGCAGGATTATTTCCTGAAAAAATTCGGCGCGGACGGATATTACACCGACTACTCCTCCGCCAGCCGGGAAGGTATGATGGACATTGACAATGAATGCTGGTCCAAAGAACTCCACGACATTCTGGGCATTGATTTGTCCAAACGTGCCACCATCGTAAAAGAACCCGGTAAAGTGGTAGGACATATCGGAGAAGAAGTATCTGCAAAGACAGGCCTTCCGGTGGGAACTCCCATCTGCATCGGCGCTCATGACCAGAACTGCTGTACCTTCGGCGCAGGCGCTGTAAACGACGGAGACGCTGCCCTGGTACTTGGCACCTTCGGTTCCTGCTTCGTGGTTTCTGACAAATCCATCCGCGACCCCAAGGAACGTCTGGTGGTAAAAGGCAACCATGGATGCGGCAATTTCACCATTGAGGCTTTTGCCAACACCGCAGCATCTGCATACAGATGGTACCGCGACACTTTCTGCGATTATGAAAAAGAAGCTGCAAAAGCAGCCGGAAAAGACCCTTATGACCTGATTAATGACCAGATTGCAACCTCTCCCATCGGAGCAAACGGGGTAACCTTCCTCTCCTTCCTGCAGGGCGCCGGCGGAGCCAGAATCAACGGAAAAGCAAGAGGCTCCTGGATTGGCATGACCCTCGGAACAACCAAGGCAGACATGGCCCGTGCAGTCATGGAAGGTATCTGCTATGAAATGTATGACATTATCCGTGCAGAAGAAGAATCCGGCATTAAAATCGGCAAAATCCGTCTGGCCGGAGGAGCAGCAAAATCTCCGTTGTGGTGCCAGATGATGGCCGACATTTTCAAACATCCCATCCAGATTCTGGAAAACGGAGAAGCCGGATGTCTGGGCGCAGCTCTCTACGCAGGCGTTGGCGTAGGCGCATACAAAGACTGCCACGAAGCAGCAAAGGTAGTCCGCACTACCAAAGAATACACACCGAATCCGGACAACTTTGCAGCTTATGACGCAGCTTACCAGAGATTCTGCGACATTTACGACGCACTGGACAAAAAGATTTTCTAATCATATCAGATTTGCAGGCCGGTAAGCCCTCCCTCTGGCTTACCAGCCTGCAGACCGGAATGAAAGGAATTCCGTTTCCGGACAGGAGCGTTTTTACCTGCCTGCCTCTCTCCTGCCCGGATGTACGGAAGTTTCCGTAACAGGAGAGCCCTCACTGTTACATTTCTTTACTCTTTCTTTTTAAATTATATCTTATATTGTATATACATGTATATCACCTTCTTCCGGCAGACACGTTTTTCGGACAAACCATCTTCCGGACAGAAAGCATTTACTGACAGAAAGCATTTACTGACAGGAGGTTACGAGAAAATGAACATCAATTTAAAATCACTGGGACTGGAAACCATCCAGGGAGAAGAATCCCTGGTGGAACGGGTTCTGGACATGCCCATTGACCTGGAAGAATATCAGGATTTGAAACATATTGGCCGCTGCATCGGCGTTACCGACCAGTTCAGAGACGTTATCGAAACATTCCACGTACCGGAAGGAGAAACTCCTGCCGGATTTAAACGGGAACTGGTGCTGGACAGTGACGGTGTAATCCGGGCGGATCTGGTCAGAGATATTTCTTATGATAAAAACGGAATCTTACGTCCCACCAGAGTACTTTTTTCCGCAGACAGCGCCAATCCCTACGAGGTAGCCCCCATCAGCCCCCTGATTTCCAATCTTACCTGCAACCCCGGTATTATCTACGATCTGTTTATCAACAATCCCAAAGCCAACGTGGGAAATATCTACAAAAACCGTGATGAGGTTATGGAAGAAATCGGAAAAATCCTGGGGCCGGGGTGCGACATCAGCGTGGAGCTGAACAACCCCTTTGAGGAAGACTTCAACAAGATTCTGGAAGAAGCGGAAAAATTTAAAGAAATGTTCTCCAAATACCGGGTGGTAATCAAAGTGCCCCACACCGGCGCAGTCACACCCCAGAACGTGGGACAGCTTCTGAACGGTAATAAAAAACTGGATAAACGCTTCGACCAGATTGAGACAGAACACGCACTGAGAGGCCACAACCTGGCACTGAAACTGCATGAGCACGGATACCGGGTGAATTTTACCCTGATGTTTGAGCCCTTCCAGACCCTTATGGCACTGCAGGCAAGACCCTATTTCATCAACACCTTTTTGCGCCACCGTCTGGTACAGTCCCAGACCATTCAGAATTATCTTCATATGTATGATGCTTCCGGCGATTCCGCTGTTCTGGAACAGCTTCGGGATTACTTTATTTCCTGTGACTATTACACAGAAGCCGACAAAGGCATTTCCCTGGAAGAAGTGCTCCGCTTCGGCCGGGACCTGATTACATACCGCCATTTTGAGGACGCTCAGGGCAGCGACGGACTGGACGGTATGCGGCATAATCTGCGGGTACTGAAAAACTGCAATATGAAAGACACACGGCTTATCGTATGCTCCATGGAAGGCCCTTACAACTATCCGGATATTGACAAACTTCTGGCTGAACCGGAATTCCAGGATATGAATCATAAAGTAGTCATCACCGCCGAGCCCCAGTATCTTGCAAGGTTCACGTCCACCAATCAGGTTATCAGCTACCAGAGACGGTTTATGAATGCGGCAAAGGGACAGAGTTAAATACTTCACGCTTTAACGTAACAGGACATTTCCTGTAAGAGAACATACACCCGTTTTTACCCTGTGTAAAAACATCAGTCATGGAGGAAGCAACATGAAAATTGTATTTGGATGTGATCCAAACGCACAGGAGTTCAAAGAACAGCTTATGGCATATACGGAAAGCCTGGGATACGAAACAGCAGATTTCGGCAGCGACGATCCCATTTACGCAAACACCGCATTCCGCGTAGCCCAGGCAGTTGCTGCTAAAGAGTTTGACCGGGGCATTCTCCTGTGCGGAACCGGAATCGGCGTATCCATCGCCGCAAATAAAGTAAAAGGCGCTTACGCAGCATGTATCCACGACGTATACCAGGCCCAGAGAGCCGAGCTGTCCAATCATGCGAACATCATTACCATGGGTGCCCAGGTTGTGGGCATCGAACTGGCCAAAGTCATGGTAAAAGAATATCTCGCCCAGACCTTTGACCCAAACGGAAGATCCGGGCCCAAGGTTCAGAGAATTACAGACTTTGAAAATGAGTAAACAGGAATATATGAAGCGAAGACAGCAAAGGCTCCGGGTACCTGAATGGAAAAGGCTCCGGAGCCTTTTCGCAGATTTCGCAACCTTGACAGTAAATCTCTAATATCCTATAATATTAATGTGGAAATTTTTAACATCCATATGGTGGATGACCATCCAATCCGGCCCGAAAAAAGCTGAGAAAATGGTCATTTATACATGTATTGAAAGAGGATGAAGTGTGATTCTTCCGTACAGCGGACAGCCAAATCATCTGTTTTCAATAGATGAGGAGGAGGACATAAATGTTAGACAGAAACAACCCCAAACCGTTATATCAACAACTTATGGATATCCTGATCGATGCCATTGATTCCGGCAAATGGGAAGCGAATAAGAAAATTCCGTCAGAAAATGAACTCAGCGCCACCTATGGCCTGAGCCGCATGACTGTCCGTTCTGTTCTGACAGACCTGGTAAAAGAAGGCCGTCTTTACCGGGTACAGGGTATCGGCACTTTTGTAGCTGAAAAAATAGAAACATTCAGCCCATCCTACATCGGCATCCGGGAACAGCTGGAGAAAATGGGCTATGAAGTGGCCACAAAAATCATTGAATGCGGCATAGAGCCATGCAGCGCCACAGTCGCAAAACATTTAAGACTTCCCAAAGACACCCCCGTATTTAAAATCAAGCGGGTACGCTGTATTAAGGGAGGCCCTATCAGTATACATATTTCCTATGTAAACTCTTCCTACAGTGAAACACTGACGCCGGAAGCTCTGGAAAAGGAGCAGTTATGCATTCTCCTCAATCAGAACTACGGTATCAAACGGAAAAAAGCTCTGGAGACACTGGAATCCGTACAGGCTTCCGAAGGGGAAGCAGCCCTTCTTGACGTGGAAAAAGGCTATCCTCTTCTGCTGCTGAAGGATATTCTTTATTCCGAGACAGACGAGCCTTACGAATATACAAAAGTAGTTTTCCGGGGAGATAAAATCAAAATCCGTCTTCAGTATGAATAACTGCATATGCGCAGATTTTCATACACTGTTCAGCCGAACTGCTCCTGGCAGTTCCCTTTCAATCAGATTTTCCAGGAAGAGTTTTATTGTACCTTTTCCTGTATATACATGCATGATATTGTAAAAGGAGGAATAACATATGTCAGACAACAGATTTATCCGCGTATTAGAGGATGCCAGAAAGAAAAATATCGCTGTGGGAGCAGTGAATATCTTCAATTACCTGACCGCAGACGCCGCCGCAGAAGCTGCCAGCCAGCTTAACGTCAACCTGATTATCCAGACTTCTGCCGGAACCGTGGAACATTTCGGCGCGAAACGGTTATACGATATGGTGGATTCCCTGCGGCAGGGTCTCGGCATAGAGGTTGCGCTTCATCTGGACCACTGCCGGAACAAAGAACTGGGAAAGCTCTGCGCAGACACCGGATGGGACGCCATTATGATGGATTTTTCCCATCTGCCTTTTGAAGAAAATATCAGTAACACCAGAGAACTGGCCGAATACGCCCATAAACGCAACGTGGCCATCGAAGGAGAAATCGGTATCATTTCCGGTGTGGAAGAAGATATCGTCAGTGATACGGCTGTGGGCGCAGATTATGAAGAAACCATGGAATTTATTCAGCGTTCCCACATTGACGCCATCGCTCCCGCCATCGGAACCGCCCACGGCATTTACCATGGAGTGCCCAAAATCAATTTTGACCTGGTGGAACGTCTGGGCCGGGAAACCACTCCGGTGGTCATCCACGGAGGCTCCGGACTGTCCGCAGATACCTTTATCCGGCTGATTGCCGCAGGCGGCCGGAAAGTCAACATTTCCACCGTAGTCAAAAATGCGTATCTGGACAAAATCCGGGAACTGGTTCTCTCAGAAGAAAAATACGCTCCCATTCCTTTCGACACGGAAGTAAAACAGGCGGTAGTTCTGGAAGTGCAGAAACACCTGAAGGTGTTCTCAGGTCTCAGCAAAGAATTTTAGATGAGGGAATAATTATGAAAGCAAACTTTGAGTGTGATTTACATGGACATACCAACCGTTCCGACGGAAATGACAGCCCGGCAGAATTCATCCGCCATGCTGCCGAACGAGGCGTTAAGATTGTTGCCATCACAGACCATGATGTGATTCCCCCGGCTGTGGTGGATACGGAACAGGGCGAAAAGGATATCCTTTCCTACGCCAGGGAACAGGGCATTCAGCTTATCAAAGGTATCGAAATCTCCTGTGAAACTTACATCGACGACGTTCATCTGGTCTGCTTTAACTGCGACTGGGAGAATCCTTATTTTTCCGATTTGGACACTTTCACTGTAAAAAGCAAGGTGGACAGCTACCGGAAACTGATTCGGGCCCTCAGTGAAAAGGGAATGCCCATGAGCTGGCAGGAAGTCCTGAACAACAACGGACATTCCATTCCGGATCATCTGGTGCAGAAAAAAATGATTTTCGAGCTGATGGTGCGAAAAGGGTATTTTGAAAACTGGCAGGACGCAAAACTTTTTGTAAAAAACTCCAGGGAAATCGTTATCAAACGTGAGAAGCCGGATTCCGTTTCTGTTATCCAGGCAGTCCACAGCATGGGTGGTATCGTTATTCTGGCCCACCCCTATCTGATTTCCGAGCCAGTCACTTATCAGGGAAAGGAGCTTACCCGAAAAGAATTTATCCGGATTCTCACAGACGCAGGACTGGACGGAATCGAAGCCTCCTACACCTACGATAAGACCAGCTACAGCGGCACCATGACCGCAGCAGAAATCAAAGCCGAAGTAGAACAGCTCTATACCGGTCAGGGCCTTATCATTTCCGGCGGATCCGATTACCATGCCGACGGGAAAAAGGGCGTAAAGAATCCGCGGGAAATCGGCGACTGCGGCATTACCATGGAGGATTTCATGAAATATGACGCCCTGAGACGTCTGGTAGAGTAGCTGCCTGATTCCTGCACATCCCCTGACGGGGCTGTTGCAATATGCAGCCTATATACAATATATGATAAGACTATCTGGTCTGAATCCCATATCCTGTATATAGCGTCTGTTTTGCGACAGCCCTGTCTTTTTCTGTCCCGCCTTTCTCGCCCATTTTTCCTGCTTTCTGTCCTGCCTTTCTCACTCATTTTTCCGACTTCCTGTCCCTGCCCTGCTTCCCCTTCTTGCCAGATTCCGTTCTTTCAGGTAACATATTCAGATAATTGGAAAATTTAATCATTATCAGAATTTTATAATTCTCTGAGTTCCAATATTCAAAACACTTTTCATATCACACATACAAAGGAGAAATTGTCATGAGCCATTTACAGACAACAATCAAAACTTATCTGGAATTCTGCCAGTCCCAGAAGCGTCTGGATTCCAAAACCCTCAAAGCATACCGCATTGATTTGAATCAGTTTTCCTCTGCTATCTCCCCTGCCCGGCTTACGGATATCAGCCCGGAACTGCTGGAATCCTATATCGCTCCGCTCCATACCATCTATAAGTCCAAAACCGTCAAACGGAAAATTGCTTCTTTAAAGGCTTTCTTCCACTATCTGGAATATAAAGACCTTATCTCCCTCAACCCTTTCAATAAAATTCAGGTAAAATTCCGTGAGCCTGTTATCCTGCCCAAAACTATCCCCCTCCATACCATGGAACTCCTTCTGTCCACCATGTACCGGCAGCGCGCTGCTGCCAGAACGCCTTACCAGCAACACAATGTTCTGCGGGATATTGCAGTCATAGAACTCCTTTTTGCCACCGGTATGCGGATTTCCGAGCTTTGCGCCCTGAAAGTATCGGACGTGGATTTGGATGATAAAACCATCCTTATCTACGGAAAAGGCTCAAAGGAACGCAGAATCCAGATTGGCAATGAAGATGTGCTCCGCATTCTGCAGGAATATCAGCAGGAATACCAGCAGGAAATTACCGCCTGCGGCTGCTTTTTCATCAACCACTGCCATCAGCCCCTGTCAGACCAGTCTGTCCGGCGAATTATCAACAAATATGCCGCCCTGGCCTCCATTGAGCAACATATTACGCCCCATATGTTCCGCCATACCTTTGCCACCTGCCTGCTGGAATCCGATGTGGATATCCGCTACATTCAGGAAATGCTGGGGCACAGCTCCATCAACATTACGGAAATCTATACCCACGTGGCAATGTCCAAGCAACGGGATATTCTGACCAGGAAACATCCACGAAAGGATTTTTGTGTGTCTTAATCAGAAAATATAACAGGTGTTTTTGTACTTGCGCCGCTTCATCTAAGGATGGGGCGGCGTGGTTTGGGCAGGGGAGAAAGAGAAATGAATGATGGATAATTGATAGTTATCCGTTGGTTTAGATGGATTTGTATTGAAGGGATAATGAATAGTTATTGGCTGCTGACAAATAGACAAAAATTACTCACTGTCGCAGATACAGGATATAGCTAGATTAACCTATATTACTGACATCAAAATAATCTGCAATGATTTTGGTCAGGAGGGGCTTAAGATGCAGAATAATTTAGAAAGTGTTTTTTTGCGCTTGGGATATGCTTTGAGAGAAGCAAAACACGTTGGAAACAGTACAATTATTTTAGGTGCGGGATGTTCACTTAGCGCAACAAAACGGGATATTTCAACATGTGGAATCATGAAACAATGCCTTTTAGAACATGGAGTTAATAATATCGACAATATCGGCTGGGAAGATTTATATCAAAAATTTATTAATATAGTTTGGCAGGGAAAGGCTCCAAAAGAGCAGAAATGTCTTTTAAAAAAGAAATTAGGAGAGCTAACGCCAACGGAAGGACATTTATGTTTACGTTCCTTAATTGAACATGGTTATATTCATAATGTCATAACAACTAATTTTGATATGCTTTTAGAAGAAACATTTAAAGGACTTTCCTATCAAAAACGTGTGGGCGATGGAGAGTATCATATAATTGGTGATGCTCCTCTTTTTAATCTGCTCAAAGTGCATGGGGATTTAGAGGAAGGGAAATTTCGATTTGCACCACATGAATTAGTTCAGCTGCCAATGCCGCTCCAAAAAGATATTGCAGAAAAAACAGCAGGTCCTCTGATTTTTATTGGATATCGCGGTCAAGATATTGGTTTGATGAACGCTTTGAGCACAAAGAATGAATATGCCGTTTACTGGATTGACATTACACAACTTGATTACCTTGATATGTTTACGACTCAAAGTATCCAGAATTTTATGGAAAGGAGGTCTTCAACAGGAAACTATTTACATGGAAAGGAATTTGGAGATTTTAATGAACTCACTAAAAAACTCAATGATTTTCTGATGTATCCGTCATATAGTGCAATCATTAAATCAAAAGAATTTCATTTGAATGATATCTGGAAAGATACCTCGATTGTTGAAATGCTGCGTATTTACTCAAGAGTTTATGAAACCTTTCTGGACATACTGGAGATATCTGCTGACATCCAAAAGCGGCTGTCGTGGAATCTGGAAAATCCGGCTTACACAAAGAATTATGATGAGCACCTTTATTCATACCTTTATTTCTTTAACAGCAAAAACCTTCCCTCGAATCTGCTTCATATACCAAATAATGAATTAGATGCTCTTATCCTAGGCATTTCCACAGAAATCCTAGTTAGAACAACAGGAAATGGTATATTACCTCAAGATTTTATTGTGGATATAAAAACAGAGTTTAACAAGAAAAACAATCAGAATATCATTAATGATGCTTTCTGGCTGGCTGTTGAAAAAATAGTGTGTTCCGAATTTGATATTGAAAATGTTGTTGATTTTAACATGCCAAACAAATTAGTTCTAAAAACATATGACATACCACTTAAAGAATTCAATGAATTATTGCGGGTTGTTTCATTCCTTGCTTTACTATTGCCTGTAAATACAGTTGATGACAGACGGATTGACAGTCAATACAAAGCCAGACAATTTTTAAGTGGAAAATATGACCGGATGAGCCTTATTCAAAATGCCATTAATATTGATCTTGGGGTAATAAAAAGTGAAGAGGTTGATGCATTATATCAATTCTATCTAAAAGCATTGCCAGATGTTCATATATTAAAAGATATTAATGCAACAAACGGGAAAAAATACGTATCCTTTAAATCAAAATGGATTCATATCAATCTGGAAATTGATGAAGAAGGAGAGGATGAACAGAATAATGATATTTATTTCTTCAAAATATTGGAAAAACAAAGTGAAATTAGTCAAACAAATTTTCTTAGACTGAAAACCATATACGGACAGGATAATCACGTTAATTTGCAGCTTGATAAAGATATTCCGACCTTTTTAAATTCTGACAAAGTCGGTATGTTTGTAGCAGGCTCCAGCGGATGTGGAAAGACAAACTCTCTCCAAAGTTATATCCGCAATAAAGCGGTTAACATTATTCCTATCATTATTTCGCCTAAAAATAATACTGTCAACAGGCAGGGGCTTTCCTTATTTCTTAATCTGGATATTACAAACGAAAATGAAGATATGGTTTTAAAGCACATCAATCATTTCATGGTGATGCGAGAAAGACTGCTTTTGCTTATATTTGACGGTTTGAATGAAGTTAGCGATACTGTTAAAATCCAACAGAGTCACTATTGTAAGATGTTGGAATTGGCAGACAAAATTTATCATAATCATTACACAGGCATTAAACTGATAATCACCTGTAGGGAACAAGCATATTATAAATATAAATCCGCCACAACATTAGCGATAAATCCATTATGTTTTTACACGAATGATGCCATTCTTAAACATGAGGATGCCAGCTATATCGTATCAAAGCTTTCCAGCGAAGATAGGCAAAGTCTGTTAGATGAATACATATCTGCTGATGTTCTAAAACAATTGCATATGTCCAGCAGATCTGCCTTCTGGAATAGGAACAATCTTATCAATGAGAATGTTACCCCGTTTTTTATTGCCATTGCGGCTGAGGCTTTAAACACATATAAAGGTATGGAAATCATCAAAAACAGTGGCACAATATACGATTTATTTTCAAGTGCGATGATGGAACGTCTTGATCTGGCAGATGCCTTTTTAGCCCAGAAAATAATTTATGCTTATTTTGATTTACTGATTCATTATAGAAATTCCAGTATTCAAATTACCCGATTTAAGATTTTGAATGTACTGGATATGGAATATCACAACCGTTTTTATCAGATTATCGACAATCTGATTGACGTTAATATTCTGATAAAAGATGATTCAAATCCGGATAGAATAAAGTTTCAGCATGATAAAATTGAAGAATTCTTTTTTAAACGGTATATTGAAGAAAATGAGCATACAGGATTGCCTTTCTTTGATGAAATTTTTGATTTAAGCAGCAGAAATGTTATTTACCAGAGTGGTATTTTGCAATATCTTTTGGGAATGGAAAAGAGAGGCAGATTAAAAGAATTAAAGGATTTAGTAAACGGCTTATTTATGGAGCATATTAATCTGATTCCTAAAATTCTGACAGAGGTGTTATCCTATTCAGAAAATTTAAAACATTCTTTATCTTACCTTCTCAGTCCTGACGATATTGAAGGAAGTAAAAAAACAGTATCTGCTATCATTTGGGGAATCGAGCAGAGCCTGCAGGATTACTCTGCTGTTACATATGATATCAAGAGAATAGTTGAAGAATTGCAAAAAGCACCAAATAATATCATCATGTCAAAGGAAGCGCAGGCATATATTTATTTCTTTCAATCAAAATTAGAATATTTCTCTAATCATTATAAAAGCGCACTGGATTATGCCGAAGAAGCCCGTAGGTTGTTGGGAAAAAGCAATCGCACACTATTAATGAAAATTGATATCCATCATGCTGTGATATTAATGGAACAGGGATATAGTAAACAATGTATTCATTGTCTTGAAAAGGATTTTGAAATATATCAAAACAGCAACGATTTAAAGACAAAATTAGATTTAGGGATTGAACTGGGAAGGGCTTTCAATCATAGCGGACAGACAGCTCGTACGCTTGAGCTGTATGATATTCTTCTGTCACATGAAAGTGAAATAAGTGACCCGTATGTTTTAGCCAGGATTTATGAGCAAAAAGCGAATGTTTTGAATAAGCTGATGTACCATAAGCTTCAATATGGTTTTGTTGAAAAAGAAGCGTTATCTGATGATACATTAGACGATATTAAGGAATTATTTGAGGAAGCTCTATCACTATACAATAAATCTATCGAATTGCTGCTGAAAGCAAATGCCATTTTTACATATAGCGGTGTTTTACCGGAAAAAATAAACACTTATATCAGTTATTCTTTTTCTATAGAGCCGAAAGGAATCGATGAATGCGAACAAATGATGAACGAACTTGATTCGATATTCAGTAATATCAGCACACCCTTTGAAACAGATTCCAATCTCTCCAAAGCCTATTATTATGAGTATATGAACCGAATGGATGTAGCGGAAAATTACATAAAAGAGGCTTTGGACAATGCTATGAAACTGCAGATAAAAAATAAGGAAGCAAAGTGCAGATGTTTTTACAGTCAGTTTGCCTATAGAAGAATAAAGAATCATGTAAAGGATACAGAAAAGTGGTGTAAACTGGGCATTAAGCAGTTGGATATGGCAATTGATTATTATGAAAAAAATGCTCTGACCGACAACAATATTTTTCTGGAAGACTGTTATTTTCTGAAGCAAAAATTCCCAAATACGCATTTTCAAAAATAAATTCTTGACTGGTAAAGGCCGTTTATGTGCTGCCTTTACCAGCATTTTGGGATTGCAATTATTTCTCGACGCTTTCCGGCATTTCTTTGGTTGTAAACCGCATTCCGGATAAATATTTCTGGTCAAAGCTCTTTTTTAATGCTCCCAGTTTAGCAGCGATCTTTCTGGCTTTGTCTTCATCAATATTTAATGTCATTGGAAGAAGTGAAATGACCGCTGCTTTTCTATTGTCTGGTATCGTTGTATAATTGGGAAGAAAGCGTGTATAATAACTGCATTCTTTATTTGTAATCCAGTATTCGGACAATGCATATAAATATTCATTGTTAGCTGCAACGGTTTCCTCACTTGATTCTTTGAATTTTTGAAAAGTTAACTTTTCCTGGGGACGGGCGGCCCATATGATTGTTGCAAAACCATATGTATTATTTTTCTCCAAAATCGTAAAACCGTAAGTAGGCAAAGCATCCGCCAAAACATTTGCCACAATAAGCATATTAGCCACATAAGCTTGAAATCCCTCAATTCCGACACTCTGCAAAATATTCCATGCAGACAAAATATCAGAAGTGCCTCTTGAATTGCCAAGTGTATAGCGATTTGGCTCTATAGGAGTATGTTGGTTGTTTTTGACCGTCTTATCAGAGATTGCATATAATTCATCTGCCTTCCTGGATAAGAAAATACTGCATGTATAAGGAGAAAAACCTCCTTTATGAAAATCTATGCCTGCTCCATCTGCGAGGTGGGCAAATAAAATTCTTTCTAGTATAACTGCCGTCTTAGATAATACAGCAACCGGAATATCCAGCTTGTTTTTATCAAAATCATAATACTTAAAAAATAACCAAGGCCAGCATATTACCATATCAAAGTATATGTACGGAATGTAATTTACATTAAACTTTTCCAGTAATGCATATAATATATCGTGTCCCTCTTTTATTTTTTCTACATTGCAATGGGTAGTATTGCCACCTGAAAATATTATGCATGCAATGGGTATTCTTTTTGTAAAGCATTTGACTAATATTTGTCTAAAGACTTCAAAATCAATAATCCCTTCGTGTGTAACGGGTACTCTGATACATCTTCCTCCCAATCCAAAGTGTTCACATACCGATTCTATGGAATAATGATTGACTTCTGATGTTATGACGACAGGGCGTTCCTGTGTTGGAAAATCTACTCTATTAAGTCCGCACCTTACCGCATAAGTAAGGCAATATTTTCCTCCCGGCGTAAAAACACCGGCTGATTCTTTTGCATCCCATCCTAGCAATCCGGACAACTGTCTGACAATTTGTTTTTCCATCTCACCAAAACCAGAACAAGTTCTCGAAGTTATTGCATTCGGATTGTATAATTTAGCTACTGTAGTAGCAGCTACTGTATTAAACATGACCGGAGGATTCACATTATAAAGCATGGATGGGGCATGCCAACGCATTTGCCCATTCAGTATCTGCATGGAAATATCAAGCACTTTCTGAGCATTTTGCGGGCAGTCAGGGAGTGCTTCATAGTTTTGAAGAAATGAATATTCTCTATCCGCATTACCAAGATACACTTCGTTGGGATTATGGATATCAGGCAATTTTTTCATGCAACCATTGATATACTTTATAAATTCATTACGATTTCCTTCATCAGCAGATAAAAACCTGCCTTTTAATTCATTACAGATTTTTTTATAACTATAAGCTGAATCAATTTTCTGTTGAACCATAAATGGAATAATACTTTCTGTTATTTTTTCCGGCAAATGCGCAGAAAGTTTTTTTATAAATTCAACAACCGTATCTGTCGGTTCTAACCTCGATAAATATACAATCAATATAATGTTTAATATGTTAGTTATACTATTTACTGCATAAAGTTGTTGAAATGCTGTAAATACTGTATGATTCAGGCAATTTTCATAGTTAACCGCAACCAAATAATATGTTTCATTTTCCTTATCATAAGAATATATAAATTGTCCAAAGTCTCTAAAGTTATACTCACGAAACAGTTGATAAGAATTTGAAAGAAGTCTCGTATATTTATCCTGATTCTGGACTGCTTTTACCTCGGTAAAATCTGTATCAGCTTCACATACAAAAGATAAAGCTAAAGGCGGATTACCTAGTATGGTTATTACGATTTTTTCCGCAGAGCCGATACTTCCATATAAACAAATTTCTTCGATATCGGAATCATTATCAAAAAGTTGAGATATCATGGAATCTGCTTCGCTTATAGAAACTGCCGTATATTTCTCTTTTGAAAGACAGTTGTTTGCATAAACAGGTTCCAATACGATAGGAACTTTCATTTTTTTATTTTTTAATATGTCACATACAGATTTATTATGGAATCTCGAAATAAACTGCGGTTTCGGCATACCAAGCGACATCTGTGAGCAGATGGCTTTTTCATGTAATATTAACGAAGAAATATAGGTACACCCCCAAAATTCCAACTCAAGATTTTGCAATAGTTGGGAAATTATGTAATCATTAAGTTTATATTTGTGACCGCATTTTTTCTTTAAGGTGTATTGAGAGCAAGGAATAATGCATAGATAGTTATTTTGCTGTAACAGTAATTCTAACTCTTTTCGGGTAGGATCCACCATGTATGTAAATTTAAGGCAAGAAGACTTCTCAGAGTCTATAATATTAATTAAATCTGTGTTAAACTCCGATATCTGGGAAAAAACAAGCAGCACTTCATATTGTTCCTGAAACATTTAAATCACCTACCACCATTCTTATTTCAACGCTATATGATATTATTATATAGGTTAATCTAGCTATATCCTGTATCTGCGACAGTGAGTAATTTTTGTCTATTTGTCAGCAGCCAATAACTATTCATTATCCCTTCAATACAAATCCATCTAAACCAACGGATAACTATCAATTATCCATACCCTTCTTATTTCACCAAACTGACGGATGCTCCAAATTATCCATAACCCACCCAACCACCGTTCCTAATCCCTCTGACACTCCAAAACTCCCGGAGTATCTATATCTTAACTACTCCACTCATTATACTTTTCAAAAATTTTAAGTCTAAAGACTTTTCCCTGATTTTTGCAGAATAGTGATTGGATGGGTATATGTTACTATAATATAGCAGAATTTTCCAAAAAAACCATGTCGTATTCTGAAAAATTTTGTCACATAAAACTTTTCAAAATACGACATGGTATTCTTTTCCCCGTTATGCTATTCTGACTAAAAAATATGAAGGAGGATTTTCCCACAATGAAACATTTTAAGAAAACAATCGCTTTACTTATGGCTACTACCTGCCTGATGGCAACTGTAATTTCACCGTTTTTCGAATTTTTCCCATCTGATTCCGGTTCTGTTTCCACTTATTCTTATTTAGATACAATGAAAGAAAAATAATTTTATAAAATCATCCCAAAATATTCCTTATAATGACTTTTTATAAGTTCAAAATTATGATTTTGTTTTAAGGCAGATGCCAGATAACAGGCCTGCCTTAAAATTTTTTCACAGTCCTCTCTGGCAAATTTTACACTTTCATCCAAATCCAACAACTGTTCCATATTCCACTCCATTTCTGCCAAAAGTTGCGGTAAAGCACTGGAGACTTTTTCCTCTTTACAAATTGCAATTCCCCGCTCTGCCAATTCAATTGCTTTTTTATATTTTCCTAATTCTCCATACATATTTGAAAGATTTGTCAGTATAAGAACTTCTGTTAATTTTCGTTTCTCAGGTATCCGATAACCGCTATTAATGCCTTCATAAACACTCTCTAATAAAAAAATTGCTTTCTCAATCTTCGACTCATAAAAATATGTATCAGCAATACTGTATAAAATAGATATTTCATTTTCCATTAAAGGATATGTACTGAAATTTTGTTCTTCTGCATTCTCAACAGTTATTGCAAGTGCTTCCTTTAATTTCTTTCTTCCTTCTCCTGGTGTAATGCGTTTCAAATTCCAGTCGATTACTGCCCTTCCTCGCAAGAGATACTGCCTGCTAACCGGACTATCATCAACCATACCTTCCAACAGGTGTAACACCTCATCCGCCTTCTCATATTCAAATTTATGCAACGCATTTTCATACTCTCTGGCATATTCCAGCACCCGGACGTCATCTCCGGAGACCATGGCAAAAGCCCGGTTTTTCTCTTTCCCCATGCGTTCCATTAAGCGTTTGTAGACTTCTTTTCCCGGATTCTGTTTTCCATTTTCAATTCGTGAAAGAGTCTGAGCATTGCAGATACCCTCGCACAGTTCTTCCTGTGTCATATGCAAAGCCTGTCTGTTTCGCCGAATTACATCTCCTGCTCGATACACTCCCATTGTAATACCTCCCGCAAATATTTTACTACTTCCCCTGCTCGTTTATCTTCATCAAAATCATACAGATAATATGCCTGCAAACATTGACTCACGCATTCTTCCTGTATCTGTTCTTCCATTTCCGCATTCAGTTTGGGTAATACCTGTGCATACAGGAAATGCAAATCTGCACAATAGCAGTAACTTCTGCCGTTACCTGTCACTTCCAGGCCATCTTCTATTTCCCGCAGAGCTTCCTGATACTTTTTCTCTTCTATCAGAATTTTGGCAAGTTCCAGTTGCACCATGGGATAAATTTCTTCCATCAGCTCCATGGAATAATGCTTTTTCATATAATTGTGTACACGAAGCAGATTTTCCTTCTGATATTTTCGGACTTTTGTAAGCAAAATTTCGATTTCAATTTTACTGAGCAGGAGTTCTTCTCCCTCACTGCTGCTCTTTGGAATCGTATATTCTGCCGCTTCCGCCAAAAGCTGTTCCGCCCGATTGTAAAGGTTTTCTTTCTCCACCGGTTCCGGAGAAGGCTCTGCATTTTCTGCTTTTAACAGCAGGATTTTAGCCTTTTGCAACTTTATGTACTGTTGATGTAATTTGTCTTCCTCCACCATTGCTTCGTAAGCGGCCAGTTCTTTTTCAGCCAGTGGAATATCCCTTTTCCAGAGCGCTTCGTCCACTTCATCACGACGCCGGAAATACCTGGAATCATCTCTGTCCAGCAACAATTCAAATTTGTTCACATTCAGTCCCAATCGTTCCAGCAACGTCTGCGCCATCATCACAGGTGTATCTGTCTCCCCGTTTTCAATTCTGGACATGGTTGCCACAGAACATAAATTTCTGCACAAATCCGCCTGCGATACTTTCTGCTTCTTTCGATAGTACCGGATAAACTCCCCTAATTTGTACTTATTCATTTCATACTCCTTACTCTTTTGTAAATTTCATGTGACAGGAAGTTCCCCTCCCAGTGCATATTATACCATATCCATTTCACTTTGTTGAAAAAATGCATGAATTGCCTATAGAATTTTTCAGATAACAGAATTTTTCATACATATCACATTTTATCTGTTATTTCTTTACAGTACAGGCAACCTCCCATCTTTCTGAAATACCCATATGGCGTACCCTGGCAGCATGGATTCTTTCACAGAAAGAGAAAAACAGTGAACAGGAACACATTTTCTAATATGCCTGTCACATTGGGCTGCGTTGAAGTAAATTTCACACCATGCTTCAGCATACCCATAACCTTTTTTACTTTTTTCTCAATCTTTCAGACATACACCCTGCCTGCTATCACCCGGAAATTCAATAAAACTTCCCTTAAAATTTGATACAGATAGCTGTTAATTATTCCCGTTACGTAATAGAGAGCATTTTTAATCACATAAGCAGAAAACGCTTCTAAAACCTTATAAACCAGACATTACCCACCCTGATTTCTTTACGTTGTGTTTTTATCTTTGTAAACGCCTGTTTTTTCACAAAAATAAGAAGCTCACATTTAACTGCAAACTTCCATATTATCATCTACCTTATCCCATTTATCTTACATACAGAAATTCGCTATTTTAATTTTTCCTGACATTCTCTATCGTGAATGAAAATAATACCACCGTATCCCGGTTTTTCCAAAAATAGTGCTTCTTCCGTATCTGTTCTCGTTTCTATCCGCCTTGTTGTAAAGAACTTTTTCAGCATACGTTCCGCGCTGCTATCAGACACCGACACATCTGTACACCGCTCCTGTACCTCATACCGGTTCAGTTCCAGAACCAGCACATCCTGTACAAGATCCGCTGTCTCCGGCTCCACCTGGCCTTCCAGTGTCTCCATGACTTTCTGTATAATCTGTTCTCTAATGTCCATAACTGTAACCACCTCCGGCACAATCATAACATACCGGAACAAAATCCTTGCAATAACCCGCCCTGTGTGCTATAGTAGAGACATCAAAAGGAGCAACCGCCCACAAAGTGGTTAGCCTCCGGGTAAAGCAATAAGCCTACCTGATTCGGCCAAGAAACAAGGTAGGCTTATTTTTATTTGCGCTTGTTATTCCTATCTATGTAGGCAAGCAGTGATACGAGAAAAGTACCGCCTAAAATAAGCAGGCTTAATACTTCATATGTACTCATATCCACCACCTCCCTCTTTCCGTATTTCCCATGAAGGGATTCGTGCCGAATGACACAATGGCGAATGCCATTTCAGAAAGGCGGGAGGCTGTCCACCCTGTAACACGATTACTCCTGTACCGAATATACCATATCCTGGCATTGATTGCAAACACAACTTCCCGGTTCCCAGCTTTCATTTTCCACAGTTCACTAAACACGGATTTTACTAAGGATGCTGACATCGAAATTTTTAGCGAAGACGATAACGAAAAAAGGACTGGATTTCTGGTTGCAGCGCCAGATGTACTTACGATGCCTGCTGTTGCTGTGCCAGACTTTCCGACCGTAAGCCGCTGCAGTCCCCATAGATAACCTTTGCTGCAAATAGGCTGCTGCGGTGCAGCTTATGGCGTTCCGGCCGCCGTTCAGTTTCTTTTTGCACCAGGTCAAAAGTTGCCAGGTCAATGATTGCCGGGTTGAAGTCCTTAATATCGTATTGCGGTATCTCGCCACAGTTTTTCTTGACGCATTTGGTTAAGAAATTATTTTCCTTCTCAAAATATACCTCCAGACTCCGTTCCTTTAGCTTGCGGATGATTGTCAGAGTGTCTACCGTATTGCGAGCGGCTGATGGATTTTTAAATAAAAAAGGCTGTCATGGTGGCATACCCACTGTAAAACTCAGGGAGCCCATAAGAGACTCCCCCATTAATGTGCTATAATTTTCTCACCCGATCGACGCTACAGTGGTCAATCTTTTTTGTAACATTTATAGCTATGCGGACGTACACGGTTGTTGGTAATCCGTACTGGTCCGTTATGCCAGCTACCACGCTCCGGTCATAAAGGTCTACAACGGCGCAGTTGTACCGGACATCCTCATTCTTCAGGAACAGGTATGTGAAATCCGTGCACCATTTCTGGTTCGGCATGTCCGCATGGAAATTATTTGCGATATTGTCCATAAAGATAGTAAAGATAGCGAGCATCGGATTATATCAGCCATAATCCCAGCCTGCAACCGGGCGACAAAAAATCTTTCATGAAATATGTTTTACATGATTTGCAAAAGGATTTCAGTTGGGGTAACTGCAGGAATACCAAAACCTTCAAAATCTCTTTTGTTTCAGGTGGCAATATAATCACAATGTATGGATTTGGCACAGGCAGCAACAAGGCAATCCCCGAAATCCTTTGCCTTTTTCTGAAATGCAATAAGAACATCATCGTTCGTAACACGGCATACTTTGGCAATCTCTAAAAGTTTTCCGACTGCCTTATATGCCATATCAGTGCTATGAGTATATTTTCTTACAAGATAGTAGATATATCTCATTAGCCGCCTCCGTTACAACTTTATGATAGCCATTCCCTGAACAAGTTCTTCGTTGACGCTGCTTTGGTTTATTACAGTTATGATTCTTTGTTCGCAAGATAAATATAATATCCTTTTCTCACGTCCATTCAATTTCAAAACTGGCAAATAAGAAATATCCTTTTTCACATCTCCCGATTTTTCTTAGCCTTTCGATTCTTTCTCCCATTTTTCATACAGTCGTTGGCAATATCCCGGCTTGGCCTGCAGTTTATATTCGTTTATTTGAGGAAACTCATTCTTATTTTTTGCTCCATTTGCATAGACCAATATCTGAACCATTTCTGTGACTATATCAAAATCAAACTTACGGTAATGCCAGTCTTGATCCTCACAAAGCAACGTTTTTTGCAGTTTCCAGACAATCGAATATTGCACTGCGCTATTTCCGCCCTTTCCTGAAAAATACAAATCAAAATGATAGCTTTCTTCTTTTATCTGTTTTATTTCCTCCAAAATCCTGCAGTAAAGTTTTTCATGTATATGGTTTCGTATAGATTTATTGGCAAAAAGAAAGTCCAGTCTTTTATACGCGTCAGTCATGTTATTTGTACGGACTTCTTGAAACCGCAAAAATGATTTCATGGAATTTTCCAACTGCTCACGGTATGTTTTGATTTTCTCCGCGCATACCTTATCCAGATATTCTTTTATCTGTAATGGTTCCCTGCACGCTTCTTTTGTCCGTTCATCTGTATGTTCCCATATATAATCCCTGAATGCATCCTGCACATCGTATTCCAGCCTCTGACAGTTTCGTTCATAAATTTCATCTGCCTCCTGCCGGTTTTCAAATTGCGCGACTGCTTCTGACAGCATTTTATTAAATTTTTTATTTTGCTCATTATTATCCAACTCCCCTAAAAGGCTGCTGACAAGCTCTTTCGGCTCATCTGGAAGGAAATATTTTATTTTTATAAATTCGCGTTCCAGGTCTTCCGCCGCAAAATATACATTTTCCAACGCTTCTCTCCGCTCATTTTTATATTCGCCCATTGAAATTAAAAACGTAACAAATGCGCTTGTAAACAAGCCGCCCATGATAGCTATTCCAAGCTGCCTGAGATCAGACAAAAACCTTGTCCCTCCGTATATGCCCATCAGTTTGTAGCATCGGAGCTGCAGGATAACAAGGCCAATGATTCCTATAATTGCAATACCACCTGTAATATACAGATTGCATTTTTTATTTTTCAATTCAATTCCCCTTTTCAAAATCCTACTAAATGTTTGAAACCTTTTTGACTGGCCGCCATGACAGAAAAACAGCGGACTGTTTTCTGATAGGAAAACAATGTCCGCTTCTCTGCATCCATAATTATGCCAGTACCGGCTCCCCGCCTTTTATGATGGCGTCTACTTCCTCCATGCTTTTCTCTGCCACATCTGCTATCTGTTCTAATGAGTAACCCTTATGATACATATTTAAGATAAATCTGACTTCCCCCTCTTCTCTTCCCTTTTCTCTGATTCCCTGCGATAAATTGCACATCATGACCACTTCCTCTCTTATTTTATCATCTAACAGAATGCCGTACTCTGTTTCCAAAATCCCTAATTTCTCATCAACAGAAAGCTCCATTGACAATGTTGCGCTTAACAGGCGGTGTAACTCATATTTATCATCATGTTCTGGCAACTCATCTGATATTCCTATCATAACAATATTTAACAAATCAAGCCCGCCTTCCCACTGATGGGAGCCCAATATGTCGTCTTTCGCCAGATGCACATGGGCCATGCTGCCCTCGTCCATGCCCATACATACCCAGATGGAATATACATGGCGTATGTCGTCATAATTCATCTTGACAAAATCCCGTTCCTTCTGCGACGAAATAAGACGGCTGACATAAAAAACCGCCCTGTTTAAAATACGGTAGCCTGATGGTTCCCCCTTTTGCGCCTCAATGTTCACAATCATCTGCGAGATTCCATCTTTCATCCGCACATAAAAAATAATATCAAAACGGAGCATTCCCTCGTTTATTTCCGTATTTTCCGTATTTAACCCGACAATCCGCTGCCCGTCTTTCTCTTTTGCCACGTTTGTCAATCCCGGCTCTAACGGAACTGCGCTAATGAACGGATCTCCCTCAATATAAGATACGGCCTCTTCCGGATCCATGCCCAAAAATTCATCCACCGTCTTTACCAAAATATGCGCCAGAATCATTTTATTTCCTAACAGCCGCTTCGCCTTCTCATCATACTGTGCATCCGTATCCGCCGCATTTACCGCATTTTTTATTTCTGTATTCACAGGCATGACCTCCTTACCATACATCCGGCAAACTGAAAAGCCATTCCTGAAAGGTATATGACCTCAAAATTATTATATCCCGAAACTGGCGCTGAATCAACGTTTAATTTAAAAGCTTTCTGTAATGAAAATGTCTGTCCGGGTATACCAGATAAGTCCCCCATATATTCCAGACATTCCTGTACCGACAGATTGGGATACAGGTCTGTTTCCTGGGGAAGATATCCTATTTTCTTACTTATTTTTCAAAATTCCCCTCGCTGTAAAGTATTCCATCTAAGGTTACCGTACCGCTGGTTGGTGATAACACAGTGGTAAGCACCCGCATGAGCGTTGTTTTTCCTGCCCCGTTTTCCCCCAGCAACCCAAAGATTCCCTTTGGAATTTCCAAATCTGCATGATTGATTGCGGTTACATGATTCCTGAATGTTACTGTTAAATCCTCTATCTTAATTCCCATAGTCTTAACCTCTCTTCCTGATGATTTCAGGCAATGCTGCCACTGCCATGATTCCAATACAAATACAGACAACTTTCCCGCATATCCAGCTCAAATCACTGCTGTACTCTAACTTCCTGAAGGCATAGGAGAACAGGTTCCATGCTTTAAAGGTTCTGTCACCGATGCTCGAATTTGTAATCAGCCACAGCGCCATGCAGCCTCCGATTCCCACCCACATATTCCGAAACAGGACCGCTTTGCCCCAGTCCATTTATGTCTGGATTTTGGAACAGAAAAAACAATCCATATCCAATGGCTGCGACAGCCATTAAAAACATTTCCTGTATCACAATCCATCTGTAAATAGAATTTATTTTCTTTTTCATGGGGCATAGCCGCCAGATTTCTGACCGCCTGCCGGCAATTTCCTGCGTATAGGTATCTGCACAGAATGTGAAAGCAAGGATTGCCATCGGAGCTTCTAATGCAATCCCTATTTCAATTGTAATCTGTCGTTTCCCATGACGCAGAGCATTTGACAGAAAATTTTCCGTCACTTCCAAAATAACTTCCTTATCCCCGTAAAATTCTTCCTTTGATTCTGACGCCTGTAATACACATTGTTTCCCACACTCTTTTTTCAAAATGGCAAGTTCACCCTGAATATCTTTCTCTAATTGTCTGGCAAAAATATTCCCCGGAGTCAGTTGCCGGTTTTCCAAACTTTTCAATTTCCGCATTGCTTCTACAAAGGCATCCATATGTTCAATCTGACGTCCGCTTTCTGACAGCATTTCCATTGCCTGCCCCATATCTATATCTTCACCTGGCAGATATTCCGTCAGCATTTCCTGATATCCTTTCAAAACGGACAATGGAGCTCGTAGTATCTGTGTCCGTTCGGCAATTCTATTCTCTGCTGTTATGATTTCATACTTTTTAATTTCCAAAAATTTTTTCAGCATTTTAAGAAGTTCGGTATCATCATCAATAATCAATATCTTATAAGCCATTTCTGCTCCTTTTCCCCGATATGGTTGCCCTTCTGGTTTGGTGTTCCCTGTCATGTGTATAAATTGCCGACAACAGGCTGTCCCTTTGCCCGTCAGCATTTATAATTGATTATACTGCACAAATCCTAACAAATACATAACGAACACTTTGTTTTGACCAGAAAGAGCCTCCAAATTCCATGATATGTACCGCTTTGCTGTCATTTTATGATACAAACTCATTAAAAAAGAATTTCGTTTTACGAAATTCCGCACCGCAAATGCGTCGCTCTGGCGACATATTTCCTTTGCATTTGCGTGTGCATCTTTGTTTTTATCTTATAGGAAAGACACTTTCACGCTTTAGCGTGACAAGGTCTTTCCTATAAGATAAAAAATCGACAAAGCTGCTAAACTCTGCCGATTCCCTGTTATGAACAGTTTGTTTCCTTATCTGGTTTCCTACGCCTTTCCTACATCCCTCCGGCAGCCATATCCGCCGCAGGAACTTCTCCGCCTGCTCCGGAAGGGGCGCCGCCGGCCGGTGCCCCTTCCGGGCCTGCAGATGCCACTGGCACGGATACGCTGGCTGCTGACAGTTCTGCCGCCATGGCCATGGCTACTTCCTGTTCGATTTGCTGTTCAATCTGGGCTTCTGTCAGTTCCATACCGTCATCGCTTAATTCCAGTTCCACTCCTTCTAATGGGAAAAATGCAGGCTCGAATTCCATCTCGCAGGAATTATCACGGGACGCATTGCCCATATTCTTTTTATACTCCAGGTCTGCTTCTTCCATCTTCTCATGTTCCATATTGCGGTGAATCCGGCGGCGCTGCAGCAGTTGCTGGTGCTGGCGTTTCTGCTTCTGCACGTTCTGTGCCTTTTCATTTCTGGCTTTCTGCTTCAGATTCTGCTCTTTCCGCTTCATCCGCAGTTTCAAATCATTTTTCCGCTGCTGCTCCTCTGCCTTTGCTTCGTTGGCGTTTTTCTTCTGCATTTGTTCTTCCTGCTTCAGATTCTGAGTTTTCATCTGGGCGCACCGCACCATTCTTCTGGCATGGATAATGGCGGCAGCAAGCTCTGATTCATTGAACTGGCCGGTTCCCTTGGCCCGCAGAAGATTTGCCAGCTTTCCTTTGGCCTGCGTCAGCACTTTTCCCGCGCTCTGGGCTCTGGAAGCCCGCAGTAATGCGGAGCGTATTTCTCTGGGGTTATAATTTACCCTTTTCTTTATCACTTTATTCTGATTGCTTTTCCGGACCGGGCCGGTACGTTTTCTGGTATTATTCGTAGATATGCTTCCCTGCATACTCCCGGCAGACATTCCGCCGGCATTATATGACGATGCTACTCTCATGCTGTTCCCTCCCTGAAACTTTTCCGGAAATCCATTCCCTTTTTAATAACATCGTCAGATTTTTACAAAAAATAACCGCCGGAAAGAATACATTTCAAATAATCTTTCCGGCGGTTTCTTATAAAACGTCTTTTCCGATTCTATACTAATTCCAGAAGAACCTCTAAAGCACCGTCACCTTTACGCTGGCCAATTTTCACGATTCTGGTGTATCCACCGTTACGATCTGCATATTTTGGAGCAATTTCGTCAAATAATTTAGCTGCAACGTCAACTTTTCTGGTGTTCTTCTTCTTTCCTGCATTTTCAGCGGGTACAGATGTCACAGAGTATAATACTTTGTTCATCTTACGTCTCGCATGTAAACGGGAAGGAAGGTCCTTTTTGATTTTCTTCTCTACTTCGTCGTATACGGTTACTTTCTTGCCGTCTACCACTTCTTTTACTCTCTTGCCGTCTTTGTCCTTGCGGGGAACTTTGGCGGTTACCGTAACCTCTTCAAAATTGTCTTTTTCCTTCACTGCCATGGCAATCAGTCCTTCAGCCACTTTGCGGACTTCCTTTGCCTTTGCTTCGGTTGTCACAATTTTACCGTTGTATAACAATGCGGTTACCTGGTTTCTGATCAGGGCTTTTCTCTGGTCAGAAGTTCTGCCTAATTTTCTGTATTTAGCCATTTCAATAATCCTCCATTTTAAATATCCGGCAATGCCTTTTGGTCTTATTTACCGAACATGTGATACGCAGGGTTTCGCCCTTTGGTCTTATAAACCCTGTTCTATAGCGGAACCTGAACGAACATGAGCAGTTCGTTTGGCAGCACCCTGGCTCGGCTTACTCCTCACCTTTATTCTGCGGTACCTGAACGAACGTTAGCTGTTCGTTCAGTAGCACCCCTCCGAAGAATTTCATTCTTCTCCGAAGTTAGCGGTACCCAAACGAACATGAACTGTTCGTTTGGTAGCACCCCTCCGAAGAATTTCATTCTTCTCCAGGGTTTAACTGTAAACCAAGTTCTTTTAATTTTGCCAGCACTTCTTCCAGTGACTTGCGTCCCAGGTTCCGAACTTTCATCATGTCCTCCGGCGTCCGGTTGGTCAGTTCTTCCACTGTATTGATTCCTGCCCGTTTCAGGCAGTTGTAAGAACGTACGGACAGTTCCAGTTCGTCGATATTCATTTCAAGAACTTTTTCTTTTGCATTGTCTTCTTTTTCAATCATGACTTCTGCAGTTCTCGCATTCTCGGACAGGTCAATGAACAGGTTCAAATGCTCGCTTAAAACTTTTGCCGCCAGACTGACTGCTTCGTCCGGCTCTAACGTACCGTTGGTATATACGTCAAGTGTAAGTTTATCATAGTCTGTAATTTGTCCCACACGTGTATTTTCGATGGTAAGGTTCACACGTTCTACCGGTGTATAAATGGAATCAATCGCAATTACACCGATAGGTACATCTTCACTCTTGTTCTTATCGGCGCTCACATAGCCTCTGCCTTTTGTAATGGTCAGTTCCATATACAGTCTGGAATCTGCACCTCCGTTGAGATGGGCAATTACCAGATCAGGATTCAGCACCTGGATATCCGGGTCCACCTGGATATCTGCTGCTGTAACTATGCCTTCGCCTTCAAATTCAATGTAAGCAACTTTAGACTCGTTTGTTGGGCTGGTGTTTTTTAATGCCAGATTCTTGATGTTCATAATAATCTCAGTTACGTCTTCCTTTACGCCGGGAATGGAACTGAATTCATGCAAAACACTTTCGATTTTTACCTGGCTGACTGCTGCGCCTGGCAGAGAAGAAAGCATAATTCTTCTCAGAGAATTGCCAAGTGTAGTACCATAGCCTCTTTCCAGTGGTTCTACGACAAATCGGCCGTACTTCTTGTCTTCTGAAATTTGAGCAATTTCAATTTTCGGTTTTTCAAAATCGAACACTACAAAGTCCCTCCTTTTCGGGTATCGTTGCTTGTTAATGATTATTTAGAATACAACTCGACGATAAGCATTTCGTTTACCGGAACATCAATTGCCTCTCTGCTCGGTAATTCTTTCACGGTACCCTTCAGGTTTTCCTGGTCGGCCTCCAGCCACTCCGGTACCAGTCTTCCGGATGTTACCTCCAGAATGTCCTTGTACCTCTGAGAACCTTTGCATTTTTCTTTGATTTCGATTGTGTCACCTGCTTTTATCAGATAAGAAGGAATGTTTACCTGTTTTCCATTTACCAGAATGTGTTTGTGATCCACGATCTGTCTTGCTTCTTTTCTGGTTCTTGCCAGACCCAGACGGAATACTACGTTGTCCAGTCTGCTTTCCAGCATGATCATCAGGTTTTCACCTGTCATGCCTTTCATCTTATCTGCTTTCAGATAGTAATTGTGGAACGGTTTTTCCAATACGCCGTAAATAAATTTTGCTTTCTGTTTTTCTCTTAACTGAAGTCCGTACTCAGATACTTTCTTATTTGCTCTTTTCAGCTGTCTGTTGGACTTCTTGTCTATTCCTAAATAAATTGGATCCAATCCAAGGGATCTGCATCTTTTCAGAACCGGAACTCTGTTTACTGCCATCTTAACTTATACCTCCTAATCAGACTCTTCTACGTTTGGGCGGACGACATCCATTATGAGGTACAGGAGTAACATCTTTGATGCTTGTTACTTCAAGACCACATGCCTGAAGTGCGCGGATTGCTGCTTCTCTTCCGGAACCAGGTCCTTTTACCATAACGTCTACTGTTTTCAAACCATGTATAAGAGCTGCTTTTGTTGCTGTTTCTGCTGCCATCTGTGCGGCATACGGAGTAGATTTCCTTGAACCTCTAAAACCAAGACCGCCTGCACTTGCCCATGATAAAGCATTTCCTTCAGCATCCGTAATCGTTACAATTGTATTGTTAAAAGATGACTGAATGTGCGCCTGTCCACGTTCAACGTTTTTCTTTACGCGCTTTTTTGTCACTTTTTTTGCAGTGTTTTTCGCCATATCTAAACTAACCTACTTTCTTTGTTTTATTATCATGTTATAAAAAGTTTCACTAAATTCAGGCTGTGACTGTCAGCCTGCCTTCATAAAGTGCTCAATGCCTACTTTTTCTTATTTGCAACAGTACGCTTCGGACCTTTTCTGGTTCTTGCGTTGGTTTTTGTTTTCTGGCCGCGAACCGGAAGCCCTTTCCTGTGACGGATACCGCGATAGCATCCAATTTCCTGTAATCTCTTGATATTCAGGGCGATTTCTCTTCTCAAATCACCTTCTACCATCTGAGTCCGGTCAATCACTTCACTGATTCTCTTTACTTCCTCGTCCGTCAAATCTCTGACGCGGGTATCCGGATTTACTTTTGCTTCTGCAAGGATACGGTTGGAACTTACTCTTCCGATTCCGTAAATATAAGTCAATCCGATTTCAACACGTTTTTCTCTTGGTAAATCTACACCTGCGATACGAGCCATGTATGTCGTACACCTCCATAATTTTCTTTTCTTCACTGGCGCTGCCAGCTCACTTTCCGGCAGACTGCCGGCCGGCTGCCGCTGTCTTCGGTATTAAAGACCGGCTGCCTGTAACAATTGCAGACATATCCGCAACAAAATATGCCTTATACACGAAAAACAAACATATACAGCTACGGTTGCTCGCCCTGAAATGAGTGTATATCTTTGTTCTCTGATAAATATTCACTTCTGCACATTCACCGGATTCCCTCGGTATCAAAAAATCCGGCAACAGCCGTACACGCTGCTTATTATGAACAGTGAGAACAACTTATCCTGGTGTCTCACTACAGCCGCACATAAATAAGATGGTTTACTGTCATCCCTGTCTCTGTTTGTGTTTCGGATTCTCACAGATAATCCGGATACTTCCTTTTCTCCTGATGACTTTGCACTTCTCGCAAATAGGTTTTACGGATGATCTTACTTTCACAGCAATTCCTCCTTTCCTCTGCCTGTACAGGCAATTCGTGAATTTTTCTGCTAAGAAAAATAACTCGCTCCAAAAGCGTCCGCTTGATATTATACCATCCAAGTCCGGAAAAATCAAGGGGTTTGTCAAGTTTTTGCAGTAAAAAGGTACGGGCATCCCTTTCGGACGCCCGTACCTTTTTCATTACCCCTGCATCAGGTCAGATTATTTTACTGTAATCTTACAGGTTGCTTTACCGGTTTTCCTGGCACTGATTTTTCCATTCTTTACCGTTGCAACTTTTTTGTTGGAAGTGGACCAGGATGTTTTGTCTGTGGTATCGGAAGGAGTTACCGTTGCTTTTACATTAACGCTCTTGCCTTTTACCATATAAATCTGTTTGGTATTTAAGGTTACTTTTGAAGCCGGAACTTTTACTGTTACGGTACAGGTTGCTGTTTTATCCCCTGCTTTTGCTGTAATGGTTGCTGTTCCTTTTGCAACTGCCGTTACCGTTCCATTGGATACGGTCGCCACTTTCTCATTGGAACTGGACCAGATAACTGTTTTATCCGTTGCATTTTCCGGCGCTACGGTTGCTGTCAGAGCTGCTGTTTTGCCTTTGTCCAGCGTAATCGTTGTCTGGCTTAAGGAAATACCGCTGACTGCTACCGGCGTATTTGTACTGGTGCCTCCGCCCGGCTGTTCCGGTGTGGGCTGCTCTGGTGTGGGCTGTTCCGGTGTGGGCTGTTCCGGTGTGGGCTGTTCCGGTGTGGGCTGTTCCGGTGTGGGTTCTTCCGTCTGACCTTCTGTTACTTTTACGGTAAAGGTCTGCTGTTTCCAGCTTTCGGTCCGGGCCTCATCTGCCTGGCCTTCTGCTTCTTCTTTTACAGCAACGGTTACATTGATTTCACCCACCGCAACTGCAGTAATGGTTGCTTTTGTTGTATCATTTTCTGCAGAAGTTACCGTTGCAACATCTTCGGGCTTTGGTGCTTCCGGCTGATTTTCACTGCCTTCTTCGTTTTCATCCGGATTTTCCGGTTCTTCTTCCTTGGCAGGAAGCGCTGACGTCCATTCCAGTTCCGTTCCGTCTGCCACGCCGCTTACCGTGATTTCAGCAGTTTTATTCTCTTTCAAATCCAGATTTACGTTTCCGTCTGTCACACCGTCTAACTTAAAATTAACAGTAATTTTGCAGGTAAGAGGTGAGCCACCCGCTCCTGTTTTCTGTTCTTCGGATGCTTCCTTAACGGTAGCGCTGATATTTGCTTCACCTGCAACACCTGCTTTTACTTTTACAGTGGTCTCTGTTGCTCCGTCTGTCACTGTTGTATCGGCAGTCGCTTCTTCTGTTTCTGCCTGTTCTTCTTCGGCACCTTCTGTTTCAAAATCAATAACGGCTTTATTGTCGCTTGTCCAGGTAACTGTGCTTCCTGCTTTCAGCCCTGTGATTTTCAGCGTTCCTTTGTCCCCACTGGCCATTATTTCAGGATTATCCTCTGCGAATGCAGGTGTTGCAGTCTCTTCTGTGCTTTCTTCTGCATATACCATAGACAGGCCTGCGTATTCTGCAGGTACAAAAGAAAGGCTTCCTGCTGCCAGTACCGCTGAAAGCAGAACTGCCATGTGCTTCTTTGACAAAAACTTTTTCTTCATTTTGTTTCCTCCTTGTTTTTCATGGATTAATGTAACGTTTTATTGACAAAGGTTACATTTTGCCCCAATGATTTGAACAGACATACGCTCTGTCCCATCCGCTTATTCAGGGGATTTGAGAACTTGCAGAAAAAACGTAACAGTTCAGCCCAGGACTTTGCGCCTGCTGCAAAGTCCGTGAGAATGTGTGATGGTTGAGAGGAATCCGGCCTCTTTGCCGAAGGCAAACTGGAACAGGCCGGATTCAGTAACTATGAAGCCGAAGGCTGAATAGTTACGAAAAAACCGGTTCACAGCCTTTACAAGGAGGAAAATTATGAGTAAAACCCAGCCTATCCGACAGACCAGCCAACTGGCAGAAGTAAAAAAATACTATCTTACCGAGTGTCCCAATCCGCGCAATTACGCCCTGATTATTCTGGGCCTGAATACTGCGCTGCGTATTGGTGATATTCTGAAAATTACCTGGGACATGGTATATGATTTCAATACCGGACAGTTTCGTTCTCATTTACATCTGACAGAACAGAAAACAAAAAGGAAACCATGATTGCCCTGAACCGCATGGCGGTTACCGCACTGGAACTGCTGCGCCAGAATCAGTGCCCCATACAGCCAGGCGCCTGTCTGTTTGCAGGTCAAAAAGACAGAACATCCCATATCAGCCGCCAGCAGGCCTACCGAATCATAAAAAAAGCCGCAGATTATGCCAGCCTGCCGGAGCATATCAGCTGTCACTCTCTGCGGAAAACTTTTGGTTACCATGCCTGGAAAAACGGAACTCCTCCGGCACTTCTGATGGCTATCTTCAATCATTCTTCCTATCAGATTACAAAGCGTTATCTGTGTATTGAACAGGAAGATATGGACGATGTGTTCTGCCATCTTAATCTTTAAGGAATAAAAATTTTTAAATAGCTATAAAGTATTTGTAATCTGCACCGATATATAAGATACAGACTAAAAATGTAACCTTTGTCAATAAAAGGTTACATTTTTTATTTTATTCTAACCATATTGTTTCTGTTTATGCAAAACCGGTTTCATCCTGTACCGGCAGACTTCCTCTATCCACACACCTTGAACCCTGTATGCCAGTGGTGTATAATAAAAGAAACATCACACAAAGGAGTACTAAATCATGAGATCAGAATTCAAACACAAAAGAAGCACCTGTGTTCTGCTGGCAATGCTGCTGGCCCTGTCCTGCAGCATAACACCTCTGCAGGCGAAGGCAGCCTCTCCGGCGGAACAGGAAGAGACTTTGCCGGCAGAACAGGCAGAAACTTTGCCGGCAGAACAGGAAAAAGCCTTACAGGAAACATCTTCCGGCAAAAGGGATTACGAAAACAGCTCCGGGGAGGAACTTTCCACAGAACACCTGGAACTGCCGGAATTACCGGAAGAATTATCCAGAGAACCGGAAACAGTCACGGAAACCGCCGGAGAAAATAGTTCCCCTCAGGCAGAAGGGGAAAATATTCCCGCTGACGGGCTGGTACAGCAGGGAAATTATTATGTTCTCTATGTGGGAGGCCAGCAGGTAACTGCTGCCGGATGGCAGGAACTTCCCACGGGAAAATTTCTCATTGACGCCGACAGCCATGTGGCTGCCCGCATGGAAGCGGCCGGCAGTTCCTGGCTGTTCTTTCAGTACAGTTCCGATACCCTTTCCTGGGAACTCCGGGGCAATATCTGGGAAACCGTAAACGGTAAAGATTATTATTTTGACACCACCGGAATCTGTACGAAGATTTTTGACACGGTTTCCGCACAGCTAACTGTTTTTGCCAATGACCGGATGATTCCGGCAAACAATTACATATATCCGCTGAAAGACGGGCGCATATATTATTTTGACGCCGCAGGCATCTGCAACACCCTTTCCGAATGGAAAAAAATTTCATCTGCAGAATGGTATTATGTAAATGGAGATGGATATGTATCGGACAAACTGACAAGTAACAAAAACCTCCGGAAATATTACGTCTACAATTACAGCACATCTCAATGGGAAAAACAGAAAGACGTCTGGAAAACCATAGAAGGAAAAGAGTATTATTTTAATGCCAGAGGAAAATGCGTAAGAATTTATAATCCTGCCACAGAAAAATGCCAGAAATACGAAAACGGCAAACTAATTAAAATCAGAAAAGATATTGTCCGCCTGAAAAATGGGAAATATTATTATTTTAACGGCAAAGGCGTCCGGGTAACGAAAAAAGGGTGGCAGAAACCTTCCGGCAAACAGTATATGGAAATCGGGAAAAAGGGCTATGTAACCGGTAAAATAACGAAATCCGGAAATACCTGGAAATGCTACCGGTATGACTACAAAGACAGCAAATGGAAGAAACAGAAGAAGGTCTGGAAAACCGCCGACAAAAAAGTCTTCTATTTTAATGGTTCCGGCAAGTGTACCCTGCTTTACAACAAAAAAACCGGAAAATGCTACGATTACAAAAGCGGAAACATGGTTGTTGTCAGAAATGATGTGCGCGACATTCAGGGTACCCGGTATTATTTCGCTTCCAACGGTATAAGAAACAGTTCGCCGGGTCTGTATCTTACCGCTTCCGGCCGAATTATTTATGCGGAATCCAATGGAACCGTAAGCCGGGAGCTGTCCGGAGAAATTCTGGAATATACCGAAGCAGGTGGGAAAATTACCTCCTGCCGAATCCGTGACGGTCATTTTATGTGCTATTATAACAGTTCCGGAACCTTAACAAGGCAGATTGATTTGAATCAGCCCATGGTGGCGCTGACATACGATGACGGTCCCTCCCAGTATACCTCAGAAATTCTGGATATCCTGGCGCAATACGGGGGTACAGCAACCTTTTTTGTGGTGGGGAATCGGGTACCTTCCTGGCCCGGCGTGTTAAAGCGCGCTTTTGATATGGGATGTGAAATCGGCAATCACACCTACGACCACAAAATTCTGACCAAAACGGACGTTGCCACTATTCAAAGCCAGATAAATGGAACAAACGCAGCGGTACAGAGCATTACCGGTGTTTCGCCGGCTGTCATGCGTCCGCCGGGAGGGGGATACAATGGTACGGTTTCCGCCGCAGTGGGAATGCCCATCATTTTATGGTCCATTGATACTCTGGACTGGAAAACCAGAAATCCTCTGCTGACCCAAGCATCCGTTCTGAACCATGTACAAAACGGTGATATTATCCTGATGCATGATCTCTACAGCCAGACGGCCGCCGCGTCCGGAGTTATTATTCCGGAACTGCGTAACCGCGGTTATCAGCTTGTAACTGTCAGTGAGCTTTCTGACTGCCGGGGCGCCATGTCCAATGGAAGCGTGTACCACGCCTTTCCCTGAGACTGCATAAAACAGCCAGACTCCTCAGAATTGAGGATTCTGGCTGTTTTTATTCCCTGTCCATCAATCCTGAAGGAATTGACGGACAGGGAAGCCCGTTTTGTTCTATTTATCTCTCCATATGATTCTTCCTTTTGTCAGGTCATAGGGGGACATTTCAATGGTGACTTTATCTCCCGGAAGAATACGGATAAAATTCATTCTCAGTTTTCCGCTGATATGGGCCAGAATCTGGTGTCCATTTTCCAGTTCCACCTGAAACATGGCATTCGGCAGCTTTTCCACTACCGTTCCTTCTACTTCGATTACGTCTGCTTTTGACATATTGTTTCCTCCTGATATTCCATGCTTTTCTGATAAAGCTGAATGGCTCTTTTTATTTCTTCATTCCGAAAATTCTCCTGCGTAAAGACTTCTGTAATTTCTTTCGGAAGCTGTTTTATTATCTGAATATGTTTTCTGTTCTTTTTTTTCGGCTTTTCCAGTGGTTTTAATTTACCATCCGCCAGATACACCATATCGGCTTCTTCTTTTACAATTACATAAATGCTGTCTTTGTCGTGACCGGATCTGGAAACTGCTAATTTTATATCCATGGTTTTCTCCATCTTCCTGCGGACAGACGTTTACTCACATCTGCTTTCAGCCTGATTATGCCAGGTTGCCTTCCATGCCTGAAAGACTCAGGATTTCCGGCTCCCCGGATGTCACCAAAATTGTATTTTCGTAATGGGCGGACAACGAACCGTCCTGTGTTACAACCGTCCAGTTGTCATCCTGCCATGCCACATCAAAACGCCCTGCATTGATCATGGGTTCAATTGCCAGTGTCATGCCTGCTTTCAGTCTTACGCCTCTGCTTTTCTGGGTAAAATTGGGAATCTGGGGGTCTTCATGGAGCCGGGTTCCTATCCCGTGCCCTACCAGATCCCGGACTACTCCATATCCAAAGCTCTCCGCGTAAGTAGCAATTGCATTAGAAATCTCATGTAGATGATTGCCTTCTTTTGCGTATTTTATGCCTTCAAAAAAACTCTGCCTGGTTCTTTCAATCAGCAGGGAGGCTTCTTTTGAAATCTCCCCGATTCCGTGAGTTCGGGCTGCGTCGGAGTGATATCCTTTATAAATGACTCCGATATCCAGGCTTACAATGTCGCCTTCTCTGAGCTTTCGTTTCCTGGTGGGAATCCCGTGGACTACCTCATCATTTACCGATACGCACACCGAAGCCGGATATCCATTGTAATTTTTAAAGGATGGAATGCACCCGTAACTCCGGATAATTTCTTCTCCCAGACGGTCGATGTCCAGAGTAGACATGCCTTCCTTCAATTCCTTTTCCAGATTTTCATGCACCTTTTCCAGGATTTTTCCTGCTGCCCGCATTAACTCAATTTCTCTGGCAGATTTAATTGATACTGACATTTTTTACGCTCCTAAAATTCCCACAATGGCACCAAATACATCTTCCATTGGCTGGGTTCCGTCTACGGTCTTTAAAATATTCTGTTTTTTGTAATAATCAATCAATGGCTGTGTCTGTTCATGGTAAACATCCAGACGTTTCTTTACCGTTTCCGGCTGGTCGTCGTCTCTCAGTACTACTTTGTTGCCGCAGCGATCACAGATACCTTCCACTTTGGTGGGGATGGAAACGATATGATAAGTTGCGCCGCAGTTCAGACATGCGCGTCTTCCGGACATTCTATTGATAATATTTTCGTCGGGAACGTCCACATCAATGGCATAATCCATTTTTTCATTAATTTTTGCCAGGGCCGCATCCAGTGCTTCCGCCTGGGGAATGGTTCTTGGAAATCCGTCCAGAACAAAACCGTTTTTGCAGTCTTCCTGTCCAATACGGTCCATAACCAGATCGCAGGTCAGTTCATCAGGAACCAGAAGCCCCTGATCCATGTACTCTTTTGCTTTTTTTCCAAGGTCAGTGCCTGCTTTCAGGTTGGCCCGGAAAATATCTCCGGTAGAAATATGAGGAATGGAATATTTGTCTGCAATCTGTTTTGCCTGTGTTCCTTTTCCTGCTCCCGGTGCTCCTAACATAATAATCTTCATACCTGTCTCCTCCTTTTTTACTCTGAATGCCTGGCCGTCCGCAGACAGGCCAGGCATAGTCATAACTTATCAGTCATTTAAAAAACCTTTATAATAGCGTACCAGCATCTGGGACTCAATCTGTTTCAGTGTTTCGATGACAACACCTACTATAATGATAATAGATGTTCCGCCGAAAGACACATTGGCGCTGAATACTCCGTTGAAGAAAATCGGAATAACCGCAACAATCATAAGTCCAACTGCTCCGATAAACACAATATAATTCAGAATTTTCGTCAGATAATCACTGGTTGGTTTTCCAGGTCTGATGCCTGGGATAAACCCGCCCTGACGTTTCATATTATTTGCCACTTCCAGCGGATTGAAGGTGATGGATGTATAGAAATATGCAAACGCAATAACCAGTACAATGTACACCAGCAAACCGATACTGTAAATGGGGTTTTCCGGATCACACCAGTAGGACTGGGACAATCCGTGGAGAATTTTGCTTCCGATTCCTGTTCCCTGGCCTTTTCCCATAATGGTTGCAATAATGACCGGGAACTGCATAATGGACTGGGCAAAAATAATAGGGATTACGCCGGCAGTATTTACCTTCAGGGGAATATGGCTGGACTGGCCGCCCACCTGTCTCCGGCCCTGAATTTTCTTACTGTACTGTACCGGAATCCTGCGCTCTCCATCCTGCAGAATAATAACGAATACCACAGTAACCAGAATGACTGCCAGAATTACCGCTGCCGCGATAATTGCATTTCCCACGTTGGGAGCGTTTGCAATAAACTGGGTGTAAAGGGTCATCAAATCTTCCGGAATCCGGGAAATAATATTGATTACCAGCACGATGGAAATACCATTTCCCACGCCATGCTCCGTAATCCGCTCGCCAATCCACATCAGAACTGCAGAACCTGCGGTCAGGCCGGTCACCATCATGATGACGTGGGGTGCGTCAAACTTATCCAGATATCCGCCCCGGCCAAACCCGATGGCCATGGCAATGGACTGAATCAGTGCAAGGGCAACCGTTACATAACGTGTAATCTCTGCAATCTTTTTTCTTCCATCTTCTCCGTCTTTCTGCATTTCTTCCAGCTTCGGTATGGCTATGGTAAGAAGCTGCATAATGATGGAAGATGTGATATACGGCGTGATATTCAGTGCAAATACTGACATCTGTTCAAAGGAACCGCCCGTGATGGCGTCAAAAAAGTTCAGTGCGTCGGTTCCCTGGGCTGCAAACCAGTTTGCAATGACATCGCCTTTTACACCAGGAAGGGGAAGCTGGGAGCCGATACGGATAATCACCAGCATTGCCATCGTATAGAAAATACGATTCCTGATATCTTTTATTTTAAATGCATTGCGGAGTGTCTCCAGCATTAGATCACCTCTGCTTTTCCACCAAGAGCTTCAATCTTTTCTTTTGCGCCTTCACTGAACGCATTTACCTGTACGGTCAGCTTCTTGGTAAGCTCTCCTCTTCCAAGGATTTTCACACCGTCTCTCGGTTTCTTAATGATTCCCTGCTCCAATAATGCTTCTATCGTTACCACTGCATTGTCTTCAAATTTTTCTTCCAGAACTTCCAGATTCACTGTAACGATATCTTTTGAATTGATGTTGGTAAATCCGCGTTTGGGGATTCTCCTGTATAAAGGCATCTGACCGCCTTCAAATCCTGGTCTCGGTGCTCCGGAACGAGCCTTCTGACCTTTGTGTCCCTTACCTGCTGTCTTACCATTTCCGGAACCATGACCGCGGCCTCTTCTGAAATTATTGCTGTGCTTTGAACCTGCTGCCGGTTTTAAATTTGATAAGTCCATGTTGACACCTCCTTACTGTTCTCTTAGATTTCTTCTACTTTCACTAAATGTTTTACCTGTCTTACCATCCCTCTGACTGCTGCGTTATCGGGCATTTCCACACTGTGGTTTAATTTTCTCAGACCCAGTGCTTCTACTGTCTTACGGTTCTTTGGTACCGCGCCGATTGGGGATTTCACAAGGGTGATTTTTAATTTCTCTGCCATTTTTCATATCCTCCTTAACCGAGTATCTCTTCTACAGATTTACCGCGGAGTTTTGCTACCTCTTCCGGAGATTTCAACTGACTTAAAGCATTAATCGTAGCAAGAACTACGTTCTGCTTGTTGTTGGAGCCCAGAGATTTTGTACGGATGTTTTTGATTCCGGCCAGCTCGCATACGCTACGTGCCGGACCGCCGGCAATTACACCGGTACCTTCGGGAGCTCTCTTTAACAGTACGGACGCACCGGTATGTTTTCCGGTGATATCATGAGTAATACTGTTGTTATCATCTAATTTTACAGAAATCAGTTTCTTGATTGCGTCTTCTTTCCCTTTGCGGATTGCTTCGGGAATTTCCGTTGCTTTTCCTAAACCTGCACCTACATGACCATTGCTGTCGCCAACAACAACCAAAGCTGTAAAACGCATGTTACGTCCGCCCTTTACAACCTTTGTTACACGTTTGATTGATACTACTTTTTCTGTTAATTCCAATTGACCAGCATCAATAATTGTACGTTTCATGTATTTGTCTCCTCCTATTAAAAGTCTAATCCGGCTTCTCTTGCCGCATCAGCCAAAGCCTTAATCTTGCCCTGATAGATATAACCACCTCTGTCGAAGACAACGGTTGTAATGCCTTTTTCCAGCGCCCGTTTTGCGATTACGGTTCCAAGGTGTGCCGCTGCATCCACATTGTTGGTCTTTTCCAGTTCAGCTTTTACATCTTTCTGAAGAGTAGACGCGGAAACGATGGTATTTCCTGCTGTATCGTCAATTACCTGTGCATACATATGGTTATTGCTTCGAAACACAGCTAAACGTGGTCTTTCGGCTGTACCGGAGAAACGATTACGAATTCTTCTGTGTTTTTTCATACGGACTTCTGCTCTTGATTTCTTATTAACCATTTTTTTGTTCCTCCTTTAATTATTTTTTACCGGTCTTACCAACCTTACGCCTGATAACCTCATCCACATATTTGATACCTTTGCCCTTATAAGGTTCAGGTCTTCTCTTGTCTCTGATTTCCGCTGCGTACTGGCCGACTTTCTCTTTATCAATTCCGGAAACCGTAATTTTGTTTCCTTCTACTTTGGACTCCAGGCCCTCCGGGTCCGTCATAACAACCGGATGGGAATATCCCAGGTTCAAAGTTAATTCTTTGCCGGATTTGGATGCTCTGTAACCAACACCGTTTACTTCCAGCTCTTTGGTGTAACCATTGGTTACGCCCACTACCATATTGTTAATCAGGGTTCTGGTCAGACCGTGTAAAGACTTCATTTTCTTCAAGTCGTTGGGTCTGGTTACAGTGATTTCAGAACCTTCTAATTTGATTTCCATTTCTGTTGGAAGGGTTCTCTCAAGAGTTCCCTTCGGACCTTTTACAGTCACATGATTATTTTCTGCAATATCTACAGTAACGCCTGCAGGTACTGCGATTGGCATTCTTCCGATTCGTGACATGCCCGTACCCTCCTGTAATTTATTGTTTTTTATAGGCTGTGAGAGTTCCACTCGACTAACGCGCTGCCTTCGCCAAAAACCGGCTCGTCACCGCCAAGTCTCGGGAACGGCTTTCGCACTAAGTTTCTTTCAATGAAGATACTCTCTACTTCGTTACGAGTATCCGCTTTCTCACTAAGCTCGGCATCCCTCGCTAAGTGTTCAATGTGTCACCAAGTGCTCAATGCCTACCATACATAGGCCAGCACTTCGCCGCCTACTGCTAATTTTCTTGCTTCTTTATCTGTTACAACACCCTGATTGGTGGAAAGAATTGCGATTCCAAGTCCGCCGAGAACCTTCGGGATTTCATTTTTGCCGGCATATACGCGAAGTCCCGGTTTGGAAATTCTTTTCAGTCCGGTAATGATTTTTTCGTTTTTGTCTTTGCCGTATTTTAAGGTAATACGAATGGTTTTGAAGTTGCCGTCTTCCACAATATCATATTTTGTAATATAACCTTCGTCCACAAGAATGTTGGCAATTGCAACTTTCATCTTGGAAGCCGGAACATCAACTGTATCATGTTTCGCAGTATTTGCATTACGGATTCTTGTAAGCATATCTGCAATCGGATCATTTATAGTCATGATATATTTTCCTCCTTTACTACCAGGACGCCTTTTTCACTCCTGGGATCTGTCCTTTATATGCTAATTCACGGAAGCAGATTCTGCAGATTCCGTATTTTCTCAGATATGCATGTGGACGTCCACAAATTCTGCAGCGGCTGTATTCTCTGGTAGAGAATTTCTGTTTACGCTGCTGTTTGATTTTCATTGCTGTTTTTGCCATTGAAATTCCCTCCTTACTGTTTTGCAAATGGCATATTGAACTGTGTCAGTAATTCGCGGGCTTCCTCGTCTGTTTTGGCTGTTGTTACAAATACAACGTCCATACCGCGGATTTTATCAATCTTATCATACTCGATTTCCGGGAAAATAAGCTGTTCTCTGATTCCAAGGGCATAATTTCCTCTTCCGTCAAATGCATTTGGATTCACGCCGCGGAAGTCACGTACACGGGGCAGTGCCAGGTTAATCAGACGGTCAACAAACTCATACATTTTGTCGCCCCGTAAGGTTACCTTGCATCCGATTGGCATTCCCTCTCTGATTTTGAAGTTCGCGATGGAATTCTTTGCTTTGGTGATAACAGCCTTCTGACCGGTGATGATTTCCAGGTCTTTTACTGCCGCATCAAGGAGTTTTACGTTTTCTTTTGCTTCACCAACACCCATGTTGATGACTACTTTTTCAATTTTCGGTACTTCCAGAACATTTTTATATCCGAATTTTTTCATCAGAGCGTCTACGATTTCGTTCTGATAAATTTCTTTTAATCTGCTACTCAACTGAATGGACCTCCTCTCCTGAATTAATCAATCACTTCGCCGGTGGATTTGGCAAAACGTACTTTTTTGTCCCCGTCCATTTTAAAGCCCACACGGGTGGGTTTTCCTTTGTGAACGTACATTACGTTGGAAATATCAAGGGGTCCTTCCTGATGAACGATACCGCCCTGCTGATTTGCCATACTTGGTTTGGTGTGTTTGGTAATCATGTTGATGCCTTCCACCAGTACCGTATGGTTCTTTCGGTTGATTGAAATTACCTTGCCTTCTTTGTCTTTATCTTTTCCGGCGATTACCTTCACAAGGTCGCCTTTTTTAATCTTTAATGTTGCCATAGACCCACACCTCCTATAATACTTCCGGAGCTAAGGAAACAATTTTCATAAACTGTTTTTCACGAAGCTCTCTGGCAACTGGTCCAAAGATACGGGTTCCTCTTGGGGTCTTGTCATCTTTGATGATAACAGCCGCATTTTCGTCAAATTTGATATAAGAACCGTCTTTACGACGAGCACCTTTTTTCGTCCGAACTACTACAGCTTTTACCACATCGCCTTTTTTAACAACGCCGCCTGGTGTTGCATCTTTAACCGTAGCAGTGATGATATCTCCGATATTTGCATATCTTCTTGTAGAACCGCCCATAACACGGATGCAGAGGATTTCTTTTGCTCCTGTATTATCGGCTACTTTCAGTCTGCTTTCCTGTTGAATCATGCCGGTAGCCTCCTTTATTTCGCTCTTTCAATGATTTCCACAAGTCTCCATCTCTTGTCTTTGGATAAAGGCCTTGTTTCCATTACTTTCACAGTATCTCCGATTTTGCATTCGTTGTTTTCGTCATGAGCTTTTAATTTATAAGTCTTTTTTACGATTTTGTTGTAAAGAGGGTGTCTTACATTGTCTCTTACAGCAACTACGATGGTTTTATTCATCTTGTCGCTTACAACAACACCGGTACGTGTTTTTCTAAGATTTCTTTCTTCCACGATATGGGTTCTCCTTTCACGCTTCTTTTGCCTTCTCTGTGATTATCGTCTGAATCCTGGCAATATTTTTACGAACCTCTTTGATCCTTCCCGTATTATCTAACTGATTCGTTGCATTCTGGAATCTTAAATTAAAAAGTTCTTTCTTTGCAGCTACCAGCTGCTCCTGCAGGGTCTCTACGGACGCTTCTCTCAATTCATTTACATAATTACTGGTTTTCATTTGACTCACCGCCTTCTAAGTCTGCTCGTGAAACTACTTTACATTTACAGGGCAATTTATGTGTGGCAAGACGCAGTGCTTCACGCGCTGTTTCTTCCGGCACACCGGAGATTTCAAATAAAACACGTCCTGGCTTCACAACTGCTACCCAATATTCCAATGTTCCTTTTCCGGAACCCATACGGGTTTCTGCCGGTTTTGCGGTTACCGGTTTGTCCGGGAAAATTTTAATCCAGACTTTACCGCCACGCTTGATATAACGTGTCATTGCGATACGGGCTGCTTCTATCTGATTGGATTTAATCCAGCAGGGCTCTAAAGATACGATACCGTATTCTCCGTTTGTAATTTTATTACCTCTTAACGCCTTGCCTGCCATGGAACCACGGAACTGTTTACGGCGTTTTACTCTTTTTGGCATTAACATTATTTATCGCTCCCTTCCTTTGTGTCTTTTGTTGGAAGGATCTCGCCTTTGTAAATCCATACCTTTACTCCGACTTTTCCGTAAGTGGTATCTGCTTCGGCGAATCCATAGTCGATGTCTGCTCTTAATGTCTGAAGGGGAATGGTTCCCTCACTGTAAAATTCAGTACGTGCCATGTCGGCGCCGCCCAGACGTCCGGATACGGAACTCTTGATTCCCAGTGCTCCGGCTTTCATACTTCTGCCCATGCAGGATTTCATGGCTCTTCGGAAAGAAACACGGTTCTCTAACTGAAGGGCAATGTTTTCTGCTACTAACTGAGCGTCTTTGTCCGGCCGTTTTACTTCTTTGATGTCTACTACCAGTTTTTTATCTGTAAATTTCTGAAGTTCTGCCTTTACTTTTTCAATTTCAGCTCCGCCTTTTCCGATTACCACACCTGGTTTTGCGGTATAAAGGATTACCTTTACCCGGTCGGAAGCTCTCTCTATCTCAATTTTGGAAACTCCTGATGCATATAATTTCTTTTTCAGAAATGTTCTGATATTGTAGTCTTCTACCAGAAAATCCGCAAAATCACCTTCTGCATACCATTTAGAGTCCCAGTCTTTGATAATTCCAACTCTTAAACCATGAGGATTTACTTTCTGTCCCATGTTCGCCCTCCTATCTTTCATCAAGCACAATTGTAATGTGGCTCATTCTCTTTTCGATTCTGTAAGCTCTTCCCTGTGCTCTCGGTCTGACTCTCTTCATTGTTGGTCCTTTGTTTGCATAGCATTCTGCAATATAAAGATTCTCTGTGTTCATGCCGTTGTTATTTTCCGCATTGGCAATTGCAGATTTCAGCAGTTTCTCTATTACGCCGGATGCGTATCTTGGATTATACGCCAGAATTGCCAGTGCAGTCCGTACGTCTTTTCCGCGGATTGCGTCAAGTACGAAGCAGGCTTTCTGAACAGATACCCTTGCATAAGATAACTTTGCTGACGGTCTGGTATCTTTCTGCGCGTTTCTTTCTCTCTTAATTTGACTTCTGTGTCCTTTCGCCATGGGTTTGGAACCTCCTTCCTGAATCCTTAATTAACGGACTTTCGATTTCTTCTCGTCTTTTCCGTGTCCACGGTAAGTTCTTGTTGCCACGAACTCGCCCAGTTTATGTCCAACCATGTCTTCCGTTACATATACAGGCACATGCTTTCTTCCGTCATGTACTGCAAATGTATGGCCTACGAACTGTGGAAAAATCGTAGAACGGCGGGACCATGTCTTGATCACGCTTTTTTCGCCTGCTGCGTTCATGGCATCTACTTTTTTCAATAAACTTGCATCAGCAAATGGTCCTTTTTTCAGTGAACGACCCATAAATTCAACCTCCTGAATATTAATCCCGCTCTGCCGGGTATTCCCTTATTTTAAGCATTTCAGTTATTCTGATTATTTTAATGCTCTTCCGTCTCTTCTTCTTATAATGAGCTTATTGCTTGCCTTGTTTTTCTTTCTGGTCTTAAGACCCAGTGCAGGTTTGCCCCAGGGAGTAGACGGGCCCGGACGTCCGATTCCGGTCTTGCCTTCTCCACCTCCATGCGGATGGTCGTTGGGGTTCATAACAGAACCGCGTACGGTGGGTCGGATACCCATGTGACGCTTCCGTCCTGCTTTACCGATTTTTACAAGGTTGTGGTCTGTGTTTCCTACCACGCCGATAGTTGCTCTGCAGTTGATGGGCACCATTCTCATTTCGCCGGAAGGCAGTCTTAAAGTTGCATATTTGCCTTCTTTTGCCATAAGCTGAGCGCTGTTTCCTGCGGAACGTACAAGCTGTCCGCCTTTACCGGGGTGCAGTTCAATGTTGTGTACCTGCGTACCAACGGGAATGTTTTCCAGAGGCAGGCAGTTACCCACTCTTACCTCGGCTTCCGGCCCGTTCATGAGCTTCATGCCGTCGGTCAGGCCTTCCGGAGCGATAATGTATGCTTTTTCACCGTCTGCATAGCAGATCAGAGCAATGTTTGCCGTCCGGTTTGGGTCGTATTCAATTCCGATTACAGTTGCCGGAATTCCGTCTTTTTTATTTCTCTTAAAATCAATGATTCTGTATTTTCTTCTGGAGCCGCCGCCGCGATGTCTTACCGTAATTTTACCCTGATTGTTACGACCAGAACGCTTCTGTAAAGAAACCAGCAGGGATTTCTCCGGGGTTTTCTTAGTGATTTCAGCGAAATCAGAACTGGTCATATTCCTTCTGGAAGGTGTATATGGGTTATAGGTCTTAATTCCCATGATTTTTCTCCTTTCATCTTTTCACTTCATGTTCCATGATTACAGGCCTGCAAAAATCTCAATCTCCTTGCTGTCTTCTGTCAGCTGAACGATTGCTTTCTTGGTTTTGGCAGTTTTACCTGCTACCATGCCTCTCCGTTTCTTTTTGCCGCCCACGTTCAGAGTGTTTACTTTCTTCACTTTCGTACCCTCGAACATCTTTTCCACAGCTTCTTTTATCATGGATTTATTTGCTTCCGGATGTACCAGAAACGTATATTTCTTCTCGCCCATGGCGTTCATGCTTTTCTCTGTGATCACCGGCCTGAGGATTACGTCATAATATTTTATATTTGCCATTATGCATACACCTCCTCGATGGTTGCTACCGCATCTCTGGTTACTACTACGGTGTCATATTTCAAAATATCATATACATTGATGGTATTGGTCAGTGCAGTTTTTACAGCCGGAAGATTTCTTGCTGACATAACCACGTTCTGGTCATTGTCATTCAAAATCACAAGGGCTTTGTTCACTTTCAGGTTGGTCAGAATCTCTTTGAACTTTCTGGTTTTAATCTCATCCAGTTTCAGTTCGTCTACCACAATAAATTTGTTGTTATTTACTCTGGAAGTCAGTGCGGATTTCAGAGCCGCTCTCTTTTCCTTTTTATTTAATTTGAAGGAATAATCTCTTGGAACCGGAGCGAATACCACGCCGCCGCCTTTCCACTGAGGAGCACGGATGGAACCCTGTCTTGCATGTCCTGTTCCTTTCTGTCTCCATGGTTTTCTTCCGCCGCCGCGGACTTCGGAACGTGTCTTTGCTTTCTGCGTTCCCTGACGTTTGTTTGCGAGCTGCTGTACTACTGCCATGTGTACCAGATGCTCGTTGACTTCCACGCCAAACACCGCATCACTCAGCTCAAGGCTTCCAACTTCGTTGCCTTCCATATTATAAATAGCTACGTTAGCCATTGTTAAGTCCTCCTTTCATGGTACTATTTTTTTGCTGCTTTTACAGTCTCTTTGATTGTTACTAAAGATTTCTTCGGGCCCGGAACAGCACCTTTCACCAGAAGCAGATTGTTCTCAGTGTCTACTCTGACAACTTCCAGATTCTGAACAGTTACTTTTACAGCACCCATATGACCTGGCATTCCTTTGCCCTTAAATACCTTGCTCGGACTGGAACATGCACCGTTGGAACCCTGATGACGGTGGAATTTGGAACCGTGAGCCATAGGTCCTCTGTGCTGGCCATGTCGTTTAATAGCACCCTGGAATCCTTTTCCTTTGGAGATTGCAGTTGCGTCAATCTTGTCGCCTTCTGCAAAAATATCAGCTTTGATTTCATCTGCCAGATTATAGTCAGCAGCGTTCTCAAATTTAAATTCTCTTACAAATCTCTTGCCGGACACGCCTGCTTTTTCAAAATGGCCTCTTTCTGCCTTTGTTACACCGTGTCTGTTTCTGATTTCTTTCTTTCCATTGGCATCTCTGTTGACGATTCTGTCTTTCTTGTCAACAAAACCAACCTGTACTGCGCTGTATCCGTCGTTTTCCACAGTTTTCACCTGTGTTACCACACACGGGCCAGCCTGTAATACGGTAACCGGTACCAGAGCACCGTCCGTATTGAAGATTTGAGTCATTCCGACTTTGGTAGCTAAGATTGCTTTCTTCATTTCTTTACCTCCTGTTTACTCTACAGCGGAACGTTTCATACCCATGGGGCAGCGGAACCGTTCATCCTAGAACAGTCGACACTTTATATCAACCCTTCAGGACTGTTTTACTTATTCTTCATTTTAATATCAATGTACACACCTGCCGGCATCTCCAGTCTGGACAATGCGTCCACTGTCTTCTGGGTGGGTGTGATGATATCAATAAGTCTTTTATGAGTTCTCTGCTCAAACTGTTCTCTGGAATCTTTGTATTTATGAACCGCTCTTAAGATGGTTACTACTTCCCGTTTGGTGGGAAGGGGCACCGGGCCGCTCACCTGTGATCCGTTTTTCTTTACAGTTTCGATGATTTTCTTCGCAGATGCATCCACTAACTGATGGTCATATGCCTTCAGTGTGATTCTCATTACCTGACTTGCCATAAAAAAAGTCGCCTCCTTTTCGCACTTTACCTCAGTACGACAAGCGGTGACTGTACACTTCTCCGTGTGTGTCATAACTTTTACACGGCTTCTGCAATCCTGCAGATTCTATATTGTGATACAGTGACTTGTCGCCAGTTTCCTAACTTGACATTCGCTCCACGGAAAACCTGCCTTTTGAGGCAGCAACCTCGCGCTTCATCGCTATCATGCCACAGCACGTATTATTATAAAACAAAATATTTCAGAATGCAAGTGTTTTTTTCCTGTCTTTTATCATAATGTGTAACGGTTCGTAACAGGACAGACAGGTCTACGCACTTGCTGCGCTGACCGTGAGAATATGATTCAGGAGAGCAAAAATCCTATTGCGAAGCAATTTTAAATGGATTTTTGCATGTAACAGGGCAGCTTGTCTGAACTGTTACAACTATTACACATTCTCACGGACTTTGCAGCAAGTGCAAAGTCCTGGGCTGAACTCTTACTATTAAATGTACCCCTCAGCTACTACCAGGTCCACTGTCTCATCCTCAGACAGTACACAGGCAAAACACCAGCCTTTTCTTTTATACTTTTTATGAACCCAGTTCACATAATTAGCCAGAGAATTATACCTGGCTCCCCTGTCCGGTCTTCCGGGAATTACCGCCTCTCCGTCCAGAATGGCCCCTGCCAGATGGCATCTGCCTTTTGCATCTGCTACAATTGCTCCGTCAACTGCAGAAATTCCCATTATTTTATCTCTGTTCTTTTTCTGTAACATGGGGAATGGTTCCATCTGATATGCCCGCTTATTCTTTACCAGACGCTCGCTCTCTTTTTTCAGCATATTCCAGCTCATAAACACAATGGAGGTTCCATGTTTCTGTTCTTTCAGCATGTCCACAATTTTCTTTACGATATCTTCTTTTATGTTCCACTCCGGACGCCTGTTTATCAGAGAATCCAATTCCTTCTGCCACCTCTCATCTTTTTCTCCCCCTTCCAGCGCTGGAATTCTGTATTTTCCCTCGCGGTACTCAAATAATACCTGATTATCTTCCAGTACTTCCCAGCTTAAATGCCCTTTAAAAGCAACAGAAATTGCCGGCAATTCTGAAGATTTCTTTGAAAGAATTCCTGTAACGTTGTACGTTTCTTCTTCTTTTGACAGAAGCAGCCCTCCGCTGCTTCCGGACATCTCCATCATTTTCCGAATCGCCCGTGTATTTTCCGGCAAAAGTTTCCATTCTCCAGATTCTCCGGATTCTTTCTCTTTGACAAATACGAGTTCTCCCCGCTGTTCCGGACACCCAAAATACATTCTGGTTTCCACCATTCTCTGCTCGTATTTCTGAGCAGATATCTGTATCAGCAGTTCCGGCGCCGGAAGCTCCTTCTCTCTTATCATCTTTTTTACAAACCGGTCAACCAGCCATTCCCGCTCCAGCATTTCTCCCATAAGCGCTTTCAACAGTCCGCTTTCACCGGACTCCCCGGAATCTGCCAGATGTTCTTCCAATACTTCCAGATGCAGCAGATTTGTAAAGCGTTTTTCCAGTTCTTCCAGTATCATTTCCAGAAAATACTGCAGCGTCCTGTCCGGACTTTCCCCGCGAAACAGCCATCCTGCCTTCGTTTTCTTTTCCTCTGCTGTCAGGCGCGCGTCATCCCATTCTGTTCTCCTGCCGCTGCAAATAACAGCTTCTTTTGGACTCATACCCAGATAAAATTCCAACTCTGCATTGGATGGAAATTTTTTAAATTCCTGCCTGAGCCGTTTCATAAAAAATCCGCAAAATACTTCTCCTGTATTCCCTTCCTCATGCATACTCCCGTTCTTCTGTCTCCTCTCCCTTTTTCTGAATCTCCTCCTGCAGACATTGCTTATATCTGTCTATGTACTCCTGCATATCCCAAACCAGTTCTTCTGCATTTTCCCGGCTCTTACGATAAATATCCATCAGCTGCTCCTGTTCCCTTTTCAGTTCAGACTGTTCCCCGTTTTGCCCCTCCAGGGCTTCCTGAAAACTTGCTTTGCACTTCAGAAGATAAGCCGCAATACATTCCAGAACCTTGCTGTCCAAAAATGCATCCACTGTTTTATAAGGAAAATCTATTGTGCAGCTGCTTTCTTCTCCAAAATATCTGTCCAGAAAGCTTCTGATATTCACAGCCATCTCTTTCAGACCCGGATTGTTCCCTGCAGCAACCTTTTCCCACTCCATATCTGTCCAGCAATACCCTTTTTCGCTGTTCCCGTTATACATACAACATGCCACCAGACCGCTTCGGATTACCATTTCCGCAGGAATCTCCCAGTCCTGCCTCCCCTGGTCAGAAGCACTTTTCCAGACAGCATACAGATAATCCTCCAGAGATAATTCCAGCGTCAGGATAGCAACCAGATCAGCCTCGCATTCTTTGAAAAAGCTCATCATCATATCAATGGCCTGTTCTACTGAAAAACGGTCTTCATCCCAAAGGAAAACCCTGTTTACTTTTTTGGCAACATCTCCCTGCTTTTCAGAGAACGCTCTCTGCTTTCTGGCTGCCTGCGATACACCCTGTTCTACCCAGCGCAGATACTCTGTTTCCCCCAGATACCCAAACAACTCCTCTCTTTTATAAATCAGCACCTGGTCCACACTGTCCAGTAAAATTTCTTTGAGCCAATGAGTATAATACCGGTACATCTGATGTCTGTTGTAATGAACATTCAGCTCTTCCTCTTTTTCCACACGGAATCTGTATTTTTTCAACGTCTCTTTATCTTCCCAATATGCTATCTGGGCCCTGAGAAATTTATCCAGCCTTTGTTCAAATACACGCCAGTATGTTTCGTTCTGAATTTCTGCGTATTCTTCCCTCAATTCCACTTTAAAAAATTTTGCTGTGATATTAGCCACAATTTTAACAGCACAGTCATACCGATATTCTCTGTTGCGAACCGTCTGTCCCACAAAATGCCCCACTTCATGGCTCAGCATAATCAGCATAAGTTTCATATCATAAATCTGATTTTCCGGTATACTGACGAAAAACAGCCTCTTATTTTCAGACATGTTTTTAAACAGTTCCCGTACCTGAACATTACTGACAACCCCCAGACTGGTGAGGAATTCATATTCGTGTTCTGGTGTGTTCTCTTCCCCTGTTTTGCCCAGAAATCTTTTCATATAGTAAAGAAAGGCATTATAAAATGCATTGAGACGTACCGGAGCATTATATATTCTGATATCCAAATCAAGCGACTGTGTGAACTGCCTGTCTGAGCGCACGGAATTCTGAACGCAGAGATTCAGGCTTTTCACAAATTCATAAAAAGCATTATAAAAATGAAGATTATTGATATTCCCGGCCTCTCCCGCAATCTGCAGTACCATATGTACGGGCAGATACATGGAATAGTATATATAATCCTGAACAGGTGTATTTTCAAACTTCTGCAATGCATTGGTAATCTGATACAGATACCGTTCCAATGTTCCGGCAGAAAATCCTTCCTGAGTTTCTCTGACTTTGTAAATCAATCCCCTGAGTTTTTCTCCCAGTTTCCGGCAGGCTTCCTGAAAAGGAGTCTCAGAAATTTTTCCGGGACTTTCCCAGGAAATTTGCAGGGCTTCTTCATCATTCTGAATACCGGTTATAATCGTCGTAAGCCCGATAAAAGAATCTCTGTATTCCGGGCAGCTGTGATTCAGCCTGCCATTCTCATCCTGAAAAAATGTCAGAAAATCATACCATGACATATCTTCTATAATCATCACTTCATCGTTACAGCCCAGAATGGATTCTTTTCTCACAAGTTTAGCACATTTTTCATCCATTTTCTCCCTGATATATTCAATGCTTCCGGGCTGACGTTCAATTGCATAAATATAAACGCGCCCCACTCTTTTTTCCTGCAGCCGTTTTATCCCGGAACTGTTCAAAAATTTTTTCTGCACGGCAGAAACCGTATAACTATAGGATAATTTTATCCCAATCTCCCTTAACAGAGATTCATCCTCTTTACGATGGAATCCGTCAATCAGGACTGCTCCGTCTTCATATTCACGACATAAAAGAATCAGAAGCATGCTGCTGTTATCAAGGGTCAGATATGTAATAGCCTGTCTCCTGCCTTCTTCCGATAAATTTTCTTCCAGCTTCCTCCTGTGGTTAATCCCCGCCCTGTCTTTCTCCATTGTACCCTGAATTAAAACAACAAAAATAAAGGGGTATTCCGTCCCCTTATCCAACGCTTCTTTCCAGAATTTATTATCATAATCTCCGTTATCTTCCTCACTTCGGAAGCCATATATGATCTGAGCCGAATATCGTCCGTCCAGTTCCTGCATCTGGTTCACATCATAATCCCAGAGCCTTTCCAGAGAACACTGGCCCTCCTGAAAAATATTCTCTCCTACTTTAACTCCATCAAAGTAACCAAAAGCTATGTATTGCCATTTGTCATGCGGTTTATCATCCGGAGGCAAAAAATCATTGTACAAAACAATTGGCCTGCATATATTATAAGCCATCCCCACTTCCCCTTATCCCTTCTGTATCTTACTTTGACGCGCATGAGCGGATTGCCTAGCAATAAGTTTTATCTCCGCAAGCTGCGCATCTTAATTTTTATTCTATAGGAAAGATACTTTCACGCATTATCGTGACAAGTATCTTTCCTATAGAACAAAAAAAGCCCTGTTTAGGGCTGATTTTGCTAATATCTGATCTTTCTGAGATTTCCATAAGACGTATAATCCACCCCCGGCTGCCTTCCTCTCGGCAGGGCCTCTGCATTCTCTTCTGATATATCCTGCTGTTTTGCAGCCTTCAGAAAACTGCTGATGGGATCCTTCTCATTCAATCCATACATAATCCGGGTAGACTTCTCTATGTCAAGCGTTCCCCGTGCGAATCTTTCCTCCATAATTCCCCTCCGAACTTTACAATGCTGTCATTTTAGTATATGCAGCTGCCATAAAAATAGCCTTCCAAATAAAGGAAAGTAACACAGGCAAAATGCTAAATAGCTTGTCCTCTTTTGCTTTTTGTTGTGACTGCTGTAGCCTGATTCTATCACATATTTTTTCATATGTCAATTAATTTCCACATATTTCCATATCTGACATAAAAATTATGTAACAGCTTATGAGCAAAGCCGGCATTAACCTTTACAATCCATCACCGAAATCCATTCCTCCGGATAAAACTGCTGCAGAACCTCTTCCTGTCTGTCCTCTGCGGACTCCGGCAGTTTTTTCCCGGACTGAACATTGTCTCTGACTCCCGTGGGCTGTCCCGGATTTTCCTGTTCCTGCGCCTGTTCCACTTCCGGCTTGTTCATGGCCTTCGGGTCTTCTCTGGCGTCCTGTATGGCTGCTTTTACCGCTTCACCCAGAAGTTCTCCGAACTGGGGATTCTTCTTTGTGACTTCCGCAACCTGCTGATAGGCCTGCTGTACAATGGTCTGCTGTTCTTCTTTGGAAGAAGCCTGCTGCAGAGCATGTCTGATTCGTTCTCCTTCTTTTCGGGCAAGCTCCGCCATCTGAGCAAGCTGGGGATTCATCCGCCGTAATAATTCCCGTTCCTCCGGCGTTACCGACTCACCTCTTGCGATTCTTTTTGCTATCTGCAGAATCTTTCTGGCGTCCCGTTCGTTCTCGTCCACTTCCTTTGGCTCCAGCAATTTCTGCAGGACTGATTTTTTATTATCATCTGTCTCCGCTCCGGTCAGATTGCGTATTACCTGATTGACGTCTACCAGCAAATCTCCGTTTCTTCTCTTTGCAGTTCCCGTTTGCGGATTCGTAATATTCAGATTCATTCTCATTCCTCCCGTCTGGCTGATACAATGCTTCTCTGACAGTTATATCGGCAAGTCGGCGGAATCAGGCCACTATCCTGTCCAGCCGATAAGCTGTTTTTTCTTTTTCCCGTAATAAATCAACCCCACTGCGTCTGCCAGAAACCATCCAATGGGAACGGACCACCAGATTCCCGTTACTCCAAAAGCCGGCACTGCGGAAAGCACATAGGCCAGCACCACCCGCGTGCCAAGGGAAATCACTGTGAGCACTACGGACATTCCCGGCTTTCCCAACGCCCGGTACAGGCCGTACAGCAGAAACAGGCATCCGATTCCGCAATAAAAGACGCCTTCAATCCGCAGATACCGGACTCCTTCCATGATCACTTCTGTTTCTGACGTCTCAACAAACAGTGCCATCAGGGGCCGGGCAAAAACCCATACAAACACTGAAACCACAATACAAAAGGCCATAGATGTAATCATCGCTCCTTTCAGGCCTTTCCGGATACGTTCTTCCTGCCTGGCTCCATAATTCTGTGCAAGGAAGGTGGAACATGCATTGCCGAAATCCTGCACCGGCATGTAGGCAAAGGCATCAATTTTCACTGCTGCTGCAAAAGCCGCCATAATCACAGGACCAAAACTGTTCACCAACCCCTGCACCATGAGAATACCAAGGTTCATCACCGACTGCTGTACGCAGGTCAGTATGGAAAACCCTGCAATTTCCCGCACACATTCCAGCCGAACGTTCCAGAATCTCCGGACGGCCCGCAACTGAGGGCACCGCCACATCCCGTACAGCACAATTCCAATGCCGGAAATATACTGGGAAATTACGGTGGCTCTGGCTGCTCCGGCTGCTCCCTGGCCAAGCTGCAGCACAAACCACAGATCCAGCAAAATATTCAGCACCGAAGATGCTGCCAGAAACACCAGCGGCACCAGGGAGTTTCCTACCGCCCGCAGAAAAGAAGCCACGTAATTATACAGAAATGTGGCTGTAATTCCCCGGAAAATAACCGCCAGATATTCCCGCATATACCCCCATACCTCATCGGGAACCTGTAAAAATATACGGATTCCGTCCAGGCAGGCAAATGATATCAGATTCAGCAAAACAGTCAGTATTCCTATCAGTACAAAGGATGCTCGGATACTTTCCGCAAGCCCCTGTTCATCCCGTCGGCCAAAACGAATGGAAAATACTGCTCCGCTCCCCATACAAAGTCCCAGGAGAATGGAAGTCAGAAATGTCATCAGCGTAAAGGCAGAGCCTACCGCTGCCAGCGCGTTGCTTCCCAGAAATTTTCCCACAATCAGCGTATCCGCCACATTATAGCACTGCTGTAACAGATTTCCCAGAATCATGGGAACCGCAAATTTCAGCATGGAGGCCATTATGGGCCCTCTGGTCAGATCCCGGTCCATTCCTTTTCATCCTTTCCGGCATGTTTTTCCGCCCACAAAAACATACCGATTCCCAGAATCAGAATAAAAATGGAGATGAGCTGGGATGTGGACAGGAATCCAAAAGTTCCCCGGTAATCATTCCGCAGCATTTCTATTACAAATCTTCCAATACTGTAAAGTATACAGTAAACAGCCGATATTTTTCCCTTTTTCGGCTTTTTTTTCGCATATGCCATCAGCAAAAATGCCATGGCAAAATCTCCAATACTGGAATAAATCTGGGTTGGAATCAGTTTCACTCCGTTGGGCGCATAATCTGACTGCCAGTACTGAATACTGAGCAGGGAATCTGTCTCTCTTCCATAACAGCATCCGGCAAAAAAGCAGCCGATTCGTCCGCAGCCCTGAGCAAAGGCCACCGCCGGCAGCACCAAATCCAGATAAGACAGAAAATCCACTTTTTTATAACGGCAATAGCCCCATCCGGCCACTACTCCGCCGATAATTCCTCCGTACACTACCCATCCGTTCTGAAAATTCCAGAGAATGGACGGGTCTTTCAAAATATCCCGAAAGCTCACAGTATAGTAAAGAAGTTTACTGCCTGCTGCTCCCCCCAGTACGGCACACCAGAAGATTCCAAACAGAATATCCGGGTTCAGCCCCTGCTTTCTGGCACGCTTTTCACTGATAATCAGTGCGCTCATGTAACCGATTGCCACCATAATACCATACAGGTGTATGGTCAGGGGGCCAATGTGAATATCATTAATCATAATTTCCTCCAGTTTTACATTTGTTGTATAATCCTCATTCATACTCAGTCTATTGTAACAAACTTATCCGTATCTGTGAACCATTTTTATTGTATCCGACCTGCCAGTTTCTGTTTATACATATTATATAGGAAATATTTCAGGATTTTTGTGGGACTGCCACATGGATTCAGACTGACATCCGAAAGAAAAACAGCACACGTACCAGCTCTTTTTGCCTGTCAATCCACACTTCGTCCGCATGTAAAAACATGCCGGCAAACATTTTGCGGATTTCCTTCACCGTATCTTCCACAAAAAACATCTGTCCTGTTGTAAACTCAATGGTAGAATATGCCTTATTGTCCGTGTCTATTTCCAGATTCAAGTCCAGGATTCCGGCCAGCAACAGAGCGTATTTACAAAATTTTTTGAATTGAGCCTTTTTCCCTTCATCCTGCTCCAGACTTCTTTTTTCTTCCCTTTCTCTGGCACATTTTATACAGGATTCTATCTCCTGTTTTGCTTTTCTTTCATCCCTGGCTATTTCTTCCGGTGTTTTACGGGCTTTTTCTTCCTGATGCCTTGCTAAAATTTCTTCCAGTTCTTTTTGAGCCAAATCATAGTAATTTCTGGTGATTTTCATATTTTACCCCTTATCTCTTTTTTCTTAAACATGCACCTCTTTGTATAGTGAATCTCTTTATAGTGAATTATATTTTATGACCTCATTATATATAATTGCAGTATTAAAGTAAAGAGGAAAACCTATGGATTATGGAAAACTGGAACTTCGCATTAATGAACTTTTAAAAGCAAAAGGTATTTCAAAGAATCAAATTTGCAAAAACTTGAATATTCCCCGTTCCAATTTTAATCGTTACTGTAAAAATGATTTTCAACGACTGGACGCTGCTTTGCTCTGCAAATTATGCTATTATCTGGATGTGGAAATCGGTGAACTTATCAATTATCTGCCACCGGAGCAGGGAGATTGACGAATGGAAATACTCGGTATGGGTGAAAGATTGCCTTTCCGACCGGGAGCTGGACTCCATTGCTGAAATTATTTCTATTTTTAAAGAAAAGAACCGCCAGGAACAGTAAAAACAAAATCCTTGCAATAATTTCACCTGTATGCTATAGTAAAGACATCAAAAGGAGCAACCGCCCATATAGTGGTTAGCCTCCATGTAGCTTTATAAGCCTACCAGCACCGGCTAAGTGACAAGGTAGGCTTATTTATTTTCGCTTGTTGTTCCTATCTATATAGGCAAGCAATGAAATGAGAAAAGTACCACCCAAAATCATCAGGCTCAATACTTCATATGTACTCATATCCACCACCTCCCTCTTTCCTTATTTCCCATGATGGGATTCGTGCCGAATAGCACAATGGCGAATGCCATTTCAGAAAGGCGGGAGGCTTTCCACCCTGTAACACGATTACTCCTGTTCAGAATATACCATATCCTGACATCGTTTGCAAACACATCTTCCCGGTTCTCAGTTTTCATTTTCCACAGTTTAAAAATACGGGTTCCCATAAACTTTAAAAATTACTGAAACATTTCCGATAATATGCTATAATGATTCAGGCACTTTTGACATCTGAATCCTGTACTTTACGGAATGCAGTTTTATATTACAGATAAATCGGAAAGGACCTGTTATAATGTGGATTGCCAATCAATGGAAAGAATATGAAGTCATCGACTGTTCCAAAGGAGAAAAATTAGAACGCTGGGGCAAGTACCTCCTGGTAAGGCCTGACCCGCAGGTAATATGGGATACCCCTGCAAATCATCAGGGTTGGAGCCACCCGAACGCTCATTACCACCGCAGCAAAAAGGGCGGCGGCGAATGGGAATTTTTTGACCTGCCTCAGCAGTGGGACCTCCATTACGGTTCCCTTACTTTCCACCTGAAACCATTTAGTTTTAAACATACCGGACTGTTCCCGGAACAGGCTGTAAACTGGGACTGGTTCGGAGAGAAAATCAGAACAGCACAGCGCCCTGTGAAAGTTCTGAATCTTTTCGCCTACACCGGAGGGGCTACGCTGTCTGCTGCTGCAGCCGGAGCCAGCGTTACCCATGTGGACGCTTCCAAAGGCATGGTCACCTGGGCAAAAGAAAATGCTGCCGCATCCGGGCTGAGTGAAGCGCCTGTCCGCTGGATTGTGGATGACTGTGTAAAATTTGCAGAGCGGGAAATCCGCCGGGGCAATCATTATGACGCCATTATTATGGACCCGCCCTCCTACGGCAGAGGGCCCAAAGGAGAAATCTGGAAAATCGAAGACAATATCCATCCCCTGATAAAGCTCTGCAGTCAGCTTTTATCAAATCAGCCTTTATTTTTCCTGATTAATTCTTATACTACCGGCCTTCAGCCTGCAGTGCTTGCATACATGCTCGGAACAGAATTGAAAAAATTTCACGGAATCACAGAAGCTCAGGAAATTGGCCTTCCGGTTTCTTCCAATGGACTGGTGCTCCCCTGCGGAGCCAGCGGAAGGTGGGAAGCAGTATAACACCGTACAGAACTTCCCGTTCCGCAATGATAATAATACCTTACAGAATTTCCTGCACCGTAGCAACATTAACGCTGAGCAGAACTTCCCGCATTACAGCAATCTTAATGGCGGACAAAGTTTTCCGTATCACGGCAATATTCCTCCGCTGCGTCTACCGTATTGGCCAGATACCGAATTACTTCCTGCGGATATTTGCCTGCAGCGGTCTCTCCCGTTACCATCACCCCTGCGGCTCCTTCCGCCACTGCCCGGAAAATGTCCGATACCTCTGCTCTGGTGGGAACTTTCCGCTCCTCCATGGAAGCCAGCATCTGGGTAACCACCTGGAAAGGCTTCCCGGCCTCCCGGCACTGTGCTGCAATCCGGGCCTGTACCGGAGGAAGTTCCCACAGGGGCATACTGTTGCCCAAATCCCCTCTGGCAATCACAATCACATCCGCCCAGGGCAGAAGATTTTCCAGATTCCGCACTCCGTCCATATTTTCTATTTTGGCAAATATTTTTGTTTCAGAAGCATTTGCATTTATTAATTCCTGTTTTAATTCTTTTAAATCTTCTGCACTTCGCACAAAAGGAAGCATCACTCCCGTAACACCATGGGAAACAGCCGCTGCAAGATTTCGTTTATCGCTTTCTGTCAGGGTTGGCAGATGCAGCGAAACCCCCGGCAATGCGATACTTTTCCTGGGCTTCAGCACACCGCCCCGTAAAACTCTGCAACGAATCCCGGTTCCGGTAATCTCTTCCAGTGCAAGCTGAATCTTGCCGTCATCCAAAAGGATTTCCTGTCCCTGTTTCCGGAAAGATTCCGATTCTTTCTCCGTACCTGCCGGGGAACCGGCCGCTGCCTGCTCATATGCGGGCTGTTCTTCCGGCAGTCCAGGCAACAGAAGCTCCCGCAATTTGGACAGCAGAATCTCCGGCAGAGGAATCGCTCCTTCCCCCGTACCAAATTCTGTCCATGCTCCCTCTTCCAGAAAAAGCGGCTCATCAAAATCTCCGATTCGAAGTTCCGGCCCCTGCAAATCTATCAGCAGTCCGGGTTCTTTTCCGGCAGCATAAGCGGCATTTTTAATCATATCCGTCCAGTGCCTGCACGCTTCCAGATTTCCGTGGGACAGGTTCAGGCGAACTCCATCCATTCCCAGCCGGAACATTTCCGTGAGTATTTCCTGATTTCCACAGGAAGGGCCTATGGTTCCATATATATCTGTCCTGCTCATATCCGCTCCCTTTTTTGCTGTATTTTTCTGCTGTATTATTCCTGATTCTCCCTATTCCTGATTCTCCTCTTTCTCCGGTTCCACATAAGAAAACGCATTGGAAATTTTCGCGTTTTCTGCGGAAAGTTCTACGGGTTCCCGGTAATAGGCAATAACCGGCGTTCCCACTTTTACCTTTTCGTAGAGAATGGCGGCAATCTCCAGAGGCGCGTTGATACACCCGTGGGAACCGCTGGATTTATAAATTTCACCGCCGAAATTTCCATTTCTCCAGGAAGCGTCATGTATGCCCACATTATAGGCAAAGGGCATGAAGTACGTTACGTCTGACTCATAGTCCTCTCCCTTTAACACCGCCGGGCTTTCTTTATAGACAATCTTGAATACTCCGTCCGGCGAACCGTTATTTCGGCTTACATTTCCCGTCACCACGTCTGTTTCTGTCACCAGGGCCCCGTTTTCATAGTACCAGAGATGCTGCCCGGTGTAGTCAATCTCAATGTAAGTAGTACCGATATCATTTTTTCCCTCTGCGAAAGGCCGCTGGGAATACATGGGTTCCCGGCTTACGGGTTCGCCTGCTTCCAGATCCGCCTTTATCTGTTCCGCTTCTTTGGGTTTGTTTACAATCCACCCGTAATCCCCGCCGCCGATTTCCACGGTATCACCGGAAGACGTCTGAAAAGAACGCACGTCTGCATATGTATTGTAGGTACTTGCAAGATACTGGACATATTTTTCTATTTCGTCCTCTTTTAAAGAGATAGCGTACAAATCTCCCACCTGAATAAAGCTGCGAATTTTCTCTTTTGCCAGCTTTTCTTCATAATCTTTAATTTCATAAGTGATTTCCGCATTTTCATATCGCTCAATCCGATTCATGGCTTCCCGAACCGGTTCGCTTTCCCTGGTATACTCCGGATTGACATAATCTTCGTCTCCCAGCGTTACCTGGGTATCTCCGGCAGAAACGGCCTGCTTTACCTTCGCCAGTACCTGTTCCGGAATCATATGGGTTCCCATTTCTTCCGGCTCCACGTAATACCCTTCTTCGCCCAGTTTTATTTCCGCATTTTCCGGTTCTTTTATACTTCCTTCCTGAAAGCAATCCATTCCTGCAACTGCACCGGAAATTAATTCTTCTTTATATTTCATGGTCACCGGAACTTCTCCCTGTTCCGGCTGGAATACCGCCACAATCCACCGGAAGGGATTCTGCCCTTTCAGAAGTTTTTCCACGGAGCCGTCGGGCACATACTCGCAGTCAATATCCTGCCCGTAAATATGGTGCTTTCCTCCATCCCGGTCAAATACGGTCAGCAGATAGTCCTCCACACCGTCTCCTACCTTATCTTCTGCTTTCTCCAGATTCATTCCGCCTACTTTCCATCCGTTGATTCTGGTGCGGAAGAAAAAATGGCTGCTGAAATAAAACGCCATGCCGAAATAGATGGCTGCCAACAGCAAAACAACGCCTGCCGTACCGGCTGCAATTTTGATTCTTTTTCTTCTCTTACGTTCCCGTTCCCGCATCTGCATTCCTCATTTCTGTTTCAGGCTATTCCTCAATTGTCACATATACCATGAATTCCTCCATTTTCTCTCCCTGTCCTGCCCTTGGATAAATCCTCGTGCTTACCGCTCTCTGTTCCCCGTCAATAATTCTGATATAAGAATATTCCAGCACAGATTTTCCTTCCTGAAATTCCTTTAAAATGGATGCAACGGAAAATCTGTCCAGAAACTCTTTCTGATATTCCCGCTGTACCACTTCCGCTCCAAGAAGCTGAATCATTTTATCATATCTCATGGAATTATAGTCATTCTGCAGAATTTCAGCCAGGTATTTTTCCTCCTCCGGTCCTTTGATAATACAGTATTCCCCTGTATGGACCCTTATCAGCACCACTTTAAAATATGTTTTCTGTTCCCCGCCATACACCATAGTTTCTTTCCCTTATTTACTCCTCTTTCAGACATACCCTGCCCTCCCGCAGGCTTTTTTGTACATCAATGATTCTCTGATTCTCTGAACCCCGAAATCTCAGGGAAATATTTTTCTGTTCCTGTATAAATTCCCCGTCTACCAGCACATCAGTCAACGACAGCATTTCATCCGTGGCTTCGCACCTGGCCCGGCTCTCTCCCAGTAAATCCCGGTCAAACAGATATCCGGTATAACACCAGATATTTTTCTCCGGATACTGTTCTTTCACCTGACGCAGCAGGGGAAGCAGCCCTCTCTGGTTGACCGGTTCGAAAGGCTCCCCGCCCAAAACAGATAATCCGGAAATATAATCAGGCTTTAACAGACGGATTATTTCCTGCTGTGTTGCGGCTGTAAATGGCTCCCCATATGCGAAATCCCAGGTCTCCCGGTTAAAACACCCCCGGCAGTGATGGGTACAGCCGGAGACAAACAGGGAAACCCGTACTCCTTCTCCGTTACTGATATCCGTTTTTTTGATTTCCCCGTAATTCATAAGCACGCTCCTGTTACAAATGCAGCACCCGCTCCTGGATTTCCTGAGTCCTTCCCTGATTCCAGAACTGGGTTCCAATATAACCGCAGGTTCTGCGGGCCACGTTCATTTTGTCTTCGTCCCGGTTCCGGCAGTTGGGACATTCCCACACCAGCTTCCCGTCCGTATCCGATACAATCTTAATTTCTCCTTCATAGCCGCATACCTGACAGTAATCGCTCTTGGTATTCAGCTCTCCGTACATAATATTGTCATAAATATGCTGCATAACCGTCAGCACCGCCTCAATATTGCCCTGCATATTCGGCACTTCCACATAGCTGACTGCGCCTCCCGGAGATAATTTCTGGAACTGTGACTCAAACGTAAGTTTACTGAAAGCGTCTATTTCCTCTGTTACATGAATGTGATAGCTGTTGGTAATATAATTCCGGTCTGTCACTCCTTCAATCACACCGAACCGCCGCTGCAGGCATTTTGCAAATTTGTAGGTGGTGGACTCCAGAGGAGTTCCGTACAGGCTGAAAGCAATATCCGTCTCATCCTGCCACCGTTTGCAGGCCTGATTCAGACGCTGCATCACTTCCAGCGCAAAAACTGTTCCCTCCGGGGCCGTATGGGATTTGCCCGTCATATATCTGGTACATTCACAAAGCCCCGCATATCCCAGCGATATGGTGGAATATCCTCCATAAAGCAGCTTATCAATTACCTCGCCCTTTTTCAGTCTTGCCAGGGCACCATACTGCCAGAGAATGGGAGCCACGTCAGAGAGGGTTCCTTTCAGCCGGTTATGGCGCAGCATAAGGGCCTCCCGGCACAGATCCATCCGTTCCTCCAGGATTTCCCAGAACCGCTCCATATCCCCGCCGGAGGAGCAGGCCGCGTCCACCAGATTCAGGGTTACCACTCCCTGGTTAAATCTTCCGTAAAATTTGGGATTTCCCGCCTCATCATGATATACCGTCAGGAAAGAACGGCATCCCATACAGGGATAGCAGTTGCCTTCTTTGTTTTCCTTCATAACCTTTTCAGAAATATAATCCGGCACCATCCGTCTGGCCGTGCATTTTGCCGCAAGTCTGGTAAGCTCCCAGTAAGGGCTTCCCTCCCGGATATTATTTTCCTCAAGCACATAAATCAGCTTGGGAAATGCAGGGGTAATATACACGCCTTTTTCATTTTTCACTCCCTGCATACGCTGAAGCAGCATTTCCCGGATAACCAGCGCCAGGTCGTCTCTGAGACGTCCTTCTTCCACTTCGTTCAGATACATGAATACCGTCACAAAGGGGGCCTGTCCGTTGGTAGTCATCAGGGTAATCACCTGATACTGTATCATCTGGACGCCTCTGCGGATTTCTTCTTTCACCCGCAGTTCCGCCACCTCGTTGATTTTATCTTCTTCCAGAACAAGGCCTGCCGCTGCAAACTCCCGTTTTACAATTTTCCTTAATTTCTGACGGCTCACTTCCACAAAGGGAGCCAGATGCGACAGGGTAATACTCTGTCCCCCGTACTGGGAGCTGGCAATCTGTGCGATGGCCTGCGTTGCCACATTACATGCAGTGGAAAAACTTTTGGGTTTTTCAATCATGGTCTCGCTGATGACCGTTCCGTTCTGCAGCATGTCTTCCAGATTTACCAGACAGCAGTTGTGCATGTGCTGGGCAAAATAATCTGCGTCATGAAAATGAATGATTCCCTCCTCATGGGCATGTACTATTTTTTCCGGCAGCAGAAACCGTTTTGTAATGTCCTTGCTGACCTCTCCGGCCATATAATCCCGCTGTACGCTGTTGACAATGGGATTTTTATTGGAATTCTCCTGCTTGATTTCTTCGTTATTACATTCAATCAGACTTAATATCTGCTGGTCTGTGGAATTGGATTTGCGCACCAGAGCCCGCTTGTAACGGTAGGTAATGTATTTTCTGGCAACCTCATAGGCTTTATAGCCCATAATTTCATTTTCCACCATATCCTGAATTTCTTCCACGTTATAGGTTCTGTCCATGTGTTCGCAGAAATCGGTAATCCGCTCTGCGATTCCTTCCATCTGTTCCTGAGAAAGCCTGTCCTTCTCCGCCACTTCTCTGTTTGCCTTTGTAACTGCATCTGTGATTTTACCTGCGTCAAAGCCCGTTTCTTTTCCGCTTCGCTTGATAATTTTCATTCTGCTTCCTCCAAAACACTAAATATGGTACTATTTATTTCCTCCAGCACTATATATGCCTGTCTATTATAGTATTATCTGCATAAAAAATCAAGATGAAAAAAGCAGGATTTTGTCGTTACCCTTCTTCATGTTCCGTGGATTCCACCACTCCCTCATATACTTCCGGTTCCTCAAAATCATCCGTTTTCTTTTCTGTTCCCTGCTCCTGATAAGTCCTGGTGCGTAAATTCAGATACACGATATTGCCAGTTTCCACGATTCCGTCCACCAGTAAAATTGCCGCCGTATAATTCTGATAAAATTCCATATCCTCAAAGGGGTTCAGAATCACCGAAACGCTGAATCCCAGCAGCACAATGGTCACCGCAAAAAATCCGGCCCAGGCCCGGTCCTCCATGCATTTCAAATCCAGGGCATACTGCAGCTTAATGACGCCGGACAGCAGCAGCAAAAGTCCCAGGGCTGTAAGAAATGACACTGCAATGCGTTCCGCACTGACCAGCCCGCAGATTCCCAGCAGCACAAACAGCACACCTTCTGAAAATCCATACTCGTTAAGTCTCTCGTAACCGCCTGTCATAAAATACCGCACAATCATGTAAATTCCCAGGATTACCACGAATCCGCAGATAAAATAGCAGATATCCTTTACCTCAATCTGTGGTACAAAGAGTATCAGCACAGCCACCAGAATGGATATGGCTGCTATCAGAGACACCACTGCGGTACTGAACAGACTTTTCTTTTTCTCATTCATGTTACACGCTCCTTTTTCTCCCGATGGGATAATTCCATGAATTTATATTAGAACAGTTTGATAATAAAATCAAGACTTTCCCGGAATGAGAAAACGGACTTTTCCTGCCCTGGATACTGTTAAAATTTTTAATCATACGGCCATTGTGGTACTGGCTTTTTTTGTGTATACTGGCAAATATTTGCAACAGTGCAGGTATCTGAGCTGCTGTAAATATGGTAATGATAACCGTTTCCAAAAGAGGAGAATGCGTATGAAAAAGAAATTGCCTGTTATTTTTGCAGTGACCTGCGCTGTTATTTTTCTCTGTGTCTGCGGATTTCTGGCCTTTCAGTACCAGAAGCTGGACCGCCGCTTTCAAAAGCTGGAGACAGAGGCCTTTCATCTGCAGGAAGACAACTCTGAGCTGAATGAGGAACTGGAAGACAGTACCGCCCGCCTGGAGAGCCGTGAAAAATATATTGCAGGCCAGAAAGATTATATTGCGGAATTATATGATCAGATTCAGACTTTTGGCGAAGATGAGAATGAAACTGCTGACGGAGATGAGAATGACCGTTATACCGGCAGTAATTCCAAAAACGACCCCTGCCCCAACCTGTATGCTGACAGAGATAACCTGCCGGTGCAGTCCGGGCAGAAATACGTCTATCTGACCTTTGACGACGGCCCTTCGGCTCTGACTCCCAAAGTACTGGATTTACTGGATAAATACGACGCTCACGCGACTTTCTTCGTGGTTGGTAAAAATAATGAAGAGTATGCGGAATATTTATCGGAAATCGTGGAGCGGGGACATACCCTGGCCCTTCATTCCTACAGCCACAATTACAATCAGATTTACCGGTCCGTGGACGCTTTTCTGGCTGATTATGAAAAGGTATACGACTGGGTATATGAGGAAACCGGCTATTCTCCCTGTCTGTTCCGTTTTCCCGGCGGCAGCACCAACGGCTCCTCCTATGTAGTGAAAAATATTATAAAGGAAATGGAGCGCCGGGGATTTACCTATTATGACTGGAACGTCAGCTCCGGTGACGGGAGTAATCTGACTACTGCGGAAAATATCATCGACAATATCTGCTCCACCGTGGGTTATGTGGATAATCCCGTGGTACTGATGCACGACGGCCGCGGAAAAGACGCCACGCTGGCAGCCCTTCCCACCGTCCTGAAAAACCTCTCTGAAAAAGGCTATGAGTTCCGTTCCCTGGATCAGAATTCGGAACCGGTACAATATCGGAAATCTGAGTAAAACTTTGCCGGATAAGGGGACGCGGCCATTTTCTTTCGGGAAAACAGATAAAGCTACTGCTCCATCTGTTTTCCGAGAAATCCCGCTGCCACCCTTGCCAGCTTGCTCTCTGTTTCACCCATCCCGGTTTCTTCTTTATTATACATAACCACGGAGCCGATGGCGTCTCCTTCTGAGATTATGGTAGACACCACCTGGGACTGGAATTCCCCTGAGTCGTCCAGCGTAATTTTCACAAAGCCCTTTTCATCTTTCTGGGCATAAAAGGTCTCACGGTCTGTAATTACATTTTCAAGCTGTTTACTGATGGGTTTTCCGTCAAATTCTTTTTTTCCGGCTCCGGCAGCCGCAATAACATGGTCTTTGTCAGTAATGCATACCAGGCAGCCGCTGGTCTGGGCAAGGCTTTCCGCATACAGGCCTGCAAACTGGCCCAGTTCCCCGATGGGAGAATATTTTTTCAGGATAATTTCCCCTTCCCGGTCCGTAAAAATTTCCAGGGGATCGCCTTCCCGGATTCTCAGGGTACGGCGGATTTCTTTCGGCACTACCACTCTCCCCAGATCATCTATTCTTCGAACAATTCCCGTTGCTTTCATAATAAAATCCTCCATTTACAAATCTTATCCGTATACCGCCTGTATGGGATGCGGTAACCATACCATACGGCGGCAGCGATTATGGTACTATTATCTGTAAACGGAGGCATTTTATACCTGAATTTTTATTTTTCCACGGCAGCCCTTTTGCTTTAAAGGACTTTCTCAATTTCCTCAATTACAATCTTCAATGCCTTAATTCTGGCATATTTTTTATCGTTGGATTCCAGTACATGCCAGGGTGCGTAGGCAGTGCTGGTTTTTTTCATCATCTCATTTACCGCTGTCTCATACAAATCCCATTTTTCCCGGTTCCGCCAGTCTTCTTCCGTAATTTTCCACTGCTTTTCCGGAGTGTTCTGACGGTCGGTGAAACGCTGAAGCTGGACGTCCTTGTCAATCTGTACCCAGAATTTGATAATCACTGCGCCCCAGTCGGCCAGCTCTTTTTCAAATTCGTTGATTTCGTTATAAGCCCGCTGCCAGTCATTTTCACTGCAGAACCCTTCCAGACGTTCCACCATGACTCTTCCGTACCAGGTACGGTCAAAAACAGCCACATGGCCTGTTTTTGGCAGACGGTTCCAGAACCGCCACAGATAATGCCTTGCCTTCTCATGGGGTTCCGGGCTCGCAATGGGATGCACCTCGTAACCTCTTGGGTCAAGGGCTCCGGTAATCCGCTTGATATTTCCGCCCTTTCCCGCTGCGTCCCAGCCCTCGTAGGCAATCACCACGGGAATCTTTTTCAGATAGATTTCATTGTGCAGCATACGCAGCCTGTTCTGCAGCACGTCCAGTTCCTGTTTGTATTCCTCGTCTGTCAGAACCTTATCCAGTGTAATTTCAGACAGTTTCGGCACCTTTTCCATGGGAAATACATTCTGCAGAAGAGGTACCGCCATGGCGCTGTTCTTCAATGCGGTTTCAATTCCGCTGACCAGTGTTTCCAGCACCTGTAACTGAGCCCATTTCTTGCTCTTTGCGTCTACGATGTACCAGGGGGAGGTGGACGCGTTGGTATCGTTTAAGTACCTGTCGTAAACCTTCAGGCATTTATCGTAATGTTTGTTCTGCCAGGCGTCGTTTTCGCTGACACGCCAGCTTGTGGTTTCATTCTTCTCCAGTCCCTTCAAACGCTTTTTCTGTTCTTTCTGGCTGATATGGAAAAAGAACTTCATAACAAGGTATCCGTTGTCCGTCAGCTGGCGCTCAAACCGTTTTACACTGTCAATCCTCTCTTTGTACTGCTTTTCTTTCATTTCTCCGTGCAGGCAGCCGCGGGTTACCTCATCCATCCACCCGGAATCCAGAAAACAGAATTTACCTGCCTCCGGAATTTTCACAAAATAGCGGTACAGAAATGGTTTCCGTTTTTCTTCCTCGGTGGGGATGTCCATGGTTGCCACTTTAAAAAATCTGGGGTCAATGTCACGGATAATTTTTCCCAGGATACTGCCCTTTCCCGCTGTGCCCCATCCTTCAAATAACACAAATACCGGCAGTTTATGCTCCTTAATCAGCATCTGCTGCGCCCCCAGTTTTGCTCTGGCCGCTCTGAGGCGTTCCTCCAGTTCTTCTTCCTCCGGTTTCTCCGGCCTGTTCCAGTTCTTTAACATAACTTCTCCTCCTTTTCATCCCGGCCCCTTTGCCGGAATCTGATTCCAATCAGTGTCTCACGGAAAAACTCCGTTCCCCCGACTCTGTCTCTATGCGGTTTCTGGTAATCCAGTCTATGCGTATATAGGAATCCTGCTGCAGAGACTGAATGATTTTGTCCAGTTCTTCCTCCCGGCCCTGCATCTGAGCTTCCACAGACCCGTCATAATGATTCCGTATCCAGCCGGTTACCCCGTAATGTCTGGCCAGATACTGAGCCTTGAACCGAAAGCCCACGCCCTGCACCCTTCCGGTAAATATCAGATGTTCTCTTATGATTCCCATTATCCCAGCAATTTCTCCCATTCTTCCGGTTTAAATCCTGTGGTGACGCCCTTATCGGTAACCAGTATGGGCCGTTTCACCAGCATTCCGTCGGTGGAAAGCAGCTCATATTTTTCCTCCAGGGTCATCTGAGGCAGGCGGTCCTTTAACTTCATTTCTTTATACACCATTCCACTGGTGTTAAAAAAACGTTTGATGTCCAGCCCGCTTCTCTCATGCCATTCTTTCAATTCCTCTGCAGTGGGATTCTGCTCCTTAATATGACGGTCTGCAAAAGCAGTCTGCCGTTCTTCCAGCCATTTTTTCGCTTTCTGGCAGGTGGTGCATTTGGGATATTCCACAAACAGACATTCCATGATGTGCTCCTCCTTATCTTCCCCCGAATTTTAAATTCCAGGGGATTCTGTACAGCCATTGCCGCTTTGTTTATTATATCAAATCTTATCCCGGAATTCAATTTAATTGTCAGACAAAAATCAGCCAGAACCCTTCCTGATTGAAAAGTTATGGCTGATTTCATTTTGCAGCGCTATTTCACTGGTGTGAGTGCTCATATTTCTGTTTTTCTATCGGAGAATATTTCTGCGTGTCAGCCCTGGAAATGTATTTCCTGCCGAAAAATATTCCGCAGGCTGCCACCAGCCCCTCCGCCAGCAATCCGCAGGCTGCCGCCTGAACAAAGTCTTTCATCCACCGGCTGTCCAGTCCTGATTTTGGTATCTGCATCAGCAGTCTGATTCCTTCTGTTTTATCTTTCCACAGATTGCTCCAGAAGGAAAATTCAGACCAGCGTGTGGGGATATAAGCGTCGGGTATGTGCACCTGATGTTTCAGGAAAGCCAATAAAAGTACTGCAAGCCCCAGACAGGCCCCGGCCGCCCCGGCTTTTCCCGGCACAGATTCCTGATTTCTGCACAGACGGTACAGATATCCGCCAAAAAAAATACAGAAAGTAACAGGCGCCAGCAGCAGACAGGCGCCTCCCATTCCCGCCAGCAGTTCCATATCCAGAACCTCCGGAGAGAAGCCGTACCGGCTCATACAGACAAGCTGTAAATCTTCCACAGAAGTATCTTCCGGCAATCTTACTTCCATCCGATTCATCCGGTTCTCCTGCTCCCCGCTGCTTCCTGCAGGGGCTGCGGGCACATCCATTTCCGCTTCCTGAGCGGCCTTTTTCTGCCCGGCCCCGGACTGGCTGCTTACCTGAACGGCAATAAACGGTTCCGCTCCTGCAATCACCTTTCTTATTGTATAACTTTTTTTCTGGCAGGTAACTTCTTTTCCCGCCACCTGAGTGCTGCCGAACAGTTCCCAGGCTGTTTTTTCATCTATCAGACATCCTTCCGTGTCTTCCTGTGCGGGAATCCGGGAATCTGCAAACAGCAGCTCCGGATTGCCGCAGAGAAAGACAACGTCTGCTTTTGCCTGTCTGGAAAGATTTTCGTTGGCCACCGGCACATCTTCCTGCCGGCCCCAGATACAGAAATCCATAGGCTGCCCCTGTTCTGTTTTTCCCTGCTGCACTTCTTCTTTTATCTGCTGATTCTGCTCTGCCGCTGCCAGGGCTTCCGCAACGGTTACCGGCTGTTTCAGATAAAATTTCACACTGTCCCCGGCAGAGAGCAGACTGCCCTGGCCCAGAGCTGACAGGTACAGCAGCACTCCGGTTATTCCGGAAACTGCTGTCATAAGCAGGTATGTTCGGATTTTGTTTCTCATCAGGATTCCTTCTTTCTGACCCGGCTGCCTTCTTCCAGGGCCCGGCTGGATGCGCTGACCACTTCCTGGTCTCCGGTGAGAACCCCGTCCTCCAGTGCCGCTTTGACATTGTTCTTATCCCTGACCTTCACGTCCAGGCGTCTCACCACCAGTTCTGAGCCCAGCACGCCCTGTTCTTCCTGCACCACCAGCACATAATATCCTCTCTCTTCTTCCCGCAGCGCCTGAACGGGCAGTACCGTACTGTAATTTTCTGATTTCTGCGTGATTTCCACTTCTGCTGCTGTGCCAGCTTCCAGCACGCCCTCCGGTAAATCCACAGTCACATCCAGCAGACTGTCATCTTCTTCGTTTTCCGTTACGGCCGTAACGGTATAACCGCCGAGTTTCTCTTTGCTGCCGGAAGGGGTAATAATAACCGGACTTCCCTTGCTGACATATTCCTCGTTGAATTTGTCCACGGACACCGTAAGGCGTCCGCCCTGGGAGGTATCAGCAAGCCGCATGGCGGTTCCTTCTGTGGTAAAGTCTCCGGTGACAATGGAAATATCTGTTATCATGCCCCGAACCGGAGCTGTAATCTTCCCTTCCGCCTCCTGCAGGGCCAGCAGTTTATCCAGGGCCAGTTCCTGCTGCTGCCGGGTAATCTCATTCTGTTTCGAGGTACTGTCCGCAGCTTTCTGCAAAGAAGCGTCCTCCAGCTCCCTGGCTGCAGTTTTCACATGCTCTGCCCGCGAGGAAAGGGCCGATTCATAAGCGGCCTGCGCTTCCGATACCGCCTGTTCCAGACGGGCTTTTTCTGATTCCCACTGAGACGTATCCTGTTCCGGCTCCGGCTCCTGATCTTCCTCATCTGTCCGTGGCTGTCCTGGATTTTCTGCTCCTTCTCCATCCTCTTTATCCTCGGAACCGCTTCCATCCTGCTGCCGGTTGTCTTCCATATCTTCCTGGGAGTTATCCTTTTCCGCTTCCGGCACAGGATTGTTTAAAAAGTCTTCCAGCGCCCGCTGTGCCTCATCCAATGCTGCTTTTGCGGCGGCCACATCCGCATCTCCCTGGGAAACGGCCTGGCTGTAATCTTCCTGGGCCCGGTTTTTTCTCAGTTCCCGCTCCCTTTGCTCCACACTGCCGGCACTCTGAGCATCCTGATTCTGCAGTCTGGCCTTCTCCATCTCCTGTCTGGCCGCCAGAATCTGTTCTTCCAGTTCCTCCATATCTATGGTAAACAGCAGTTCTCCTTCCTCCACAGTCTGGCCTTCACGGACGCAGATTTCCTTCACACGCTGCCCGCTTTCCGTATAAACCGCCATTTCTTTTCCTGCTTCCACTTTGCCGCTGCCCGTTACCGTATGGTCAATGGTTCCCGTGGAAATCTTTACGGTTTCCACTCTGGCCATGGATGCTCCGCTCACCCCTCTGGACAGGATGGTAAATCCAAGCATCACTGCCAGAAACCCGCCGAATATTCCAAATATTTTCTTTCTGTCCATGGTCTGTTCCTTTCAAAATACCGTTTTTATTCTTTTACCGCACCTGCCATAATTCCTTTTTCCAGATAATCCTGCCCTCCCAGAAATACCAGCAACGCCGGAAGAAAGGTGATAACCGACGCCGCAAATGCCATACCGGACTGGCGGACCGACGTAATATCCGGCAGAAACACCGACAGGGGAAAGAGGCTTTTTTCCTTCAGAAACGTCAGGGGCTGCTCAATCAGGCTCCAGTATTCCAGAAATCCCAGCACCATGGCGGCAATCACGCCGGAGGAACCCATCGGCAGTCCGATATGGTAAAACAACTGCCACTCTCTGGCCCCGTCCAGCCTGGCGGACTCCAGCAGACTGTCGGGAATTTCCGTAAAAAATCGGTAAATGATAAACACCGGAAAGGTGGAAAAGATTCCGGGCAGTATAATTCCCCACAGACGATTCGTCAGCATCAGTTTATCCAGTATCAGATAGTCCGACAGCATCAGCACCTGAAAGGGCATCAGCATCAGTATCATGTAAATCAGGAAAAATCCTTTTTTCCAGGGAAATTCATATTTTGCAAATCCCCAGGCCGCCACGGTTCCCACCACAAGCTGTCCTGCCAGCACTCCAAAGGTAATCCGGACGGAATTCCAGAACATGACGAAAAATTCCGGGGAATCCAGAAGGATTTCCACATAATGCCGCAGCGTGGGATAGTGAGGCAGCAGCGGAAAATCCGCATACCCTTCCCTTCCTGCAATGACTGCACCCAGATACGTCCCCAGTTCATCTTGCCCCATAAAAGAGCCTGCAATCAGAAAAATCACCGGATACAGTGTCGCAAGGGCAAGGAGTGCCAGCAGTCCCCACAGCAGTTTCTGTCCTGCGTGAAAGTTCTTTCTCTGTTCTCTTTTCCTGTCGGAATTTCTTTGCATTAACATTCCGTCCTCCGTAATATCAGTATTTTTCCTTACTGTCCCAGGCCTTCTGCAAAAGCAGAATCAGGCCCAGAAGCACAATGCTTTCCAGCACTGCCGCTGCTGCCATCTTATCGAAGGAAAAGGTACGAAACCAGTTGTTGAACAAATGCTGCATCATATAAATACTTTCGTGAGGATAATCCCCTGCCACCAGGTATGCCTCCCGGAATACCTTAAAGGAATTCAGGAAGGACAGCACCGTTATGGTGTACAGGGAGGATTTCAGATTGGGCAGAGTAATGTTCCGGAAACACTGCCAGTCCCCGGCTCCGTCCACCCTGGCCGCCTCATAAATATTTTCTGAAATTCCGGCCAGTCCGGCCATCCACAGCACGATATCATAGCCAAGGTTCTTCCAGATATAACTGAGCACCAGTACCCAGAAGGCCTGCTCCGTATTCATCCAGTCCTTTCCAATGACGCCCAGGTGGCTGAGCCACTGATTTACCAGACCCTGACTGTGAAACAGAAGCCGCCACATCACCGCCACAGATACGGCGGGCAGCGCCATGGGCATGAGAAAGGCGCTTTTGATAATTCCCCCGTATCTGCTCCGGTATAATACCACCGCGCACACCAGGGCTGTGAGAATCAGAACCGGAATACAGATTACTGTAAACTTCAGGGTATTTTTCACTGCCAGCAGAAACGCCCCGTTTTCCAGTATGGTACGGTAATTGTCAATTCCTGCAAAACGGTTGTCTACCGCTCCCAGAAAAGAGCGGCGCACCACGTCTCCGAATGGCAGAAGATAAAAGATAAGCACCCCGGAAAAACCAGGCAGAATCCACAGCAGGCCCCGCCATTTTCTCACGTATGTTCCGGTTCTGTCCCTGTTGCTTTTGTATCTTCTGTTCCTGCGTATCATTCCTGTCCTCACGCTTTCTATTCAGCCAGATAAATATTGACTTTCTGCATTATGGCGCCGGTGGCTTCTTCAGGGCTCAGTTCCCCTTTCAACACTTTTGTCCCCTCTTCCACCACTGCATCCCGAATCACTTCATCCTGCAGGGAAGGAGTGGCAAGAGATTCCGCCAGCTCTGTAAATTTCTTCATCTCTTCTTCGGTTCTGGGCCGCAGTTCATAGTCCAGTCTTTTATCCATATCGGCTCCGCCGACGCCCACCAGTCCATCTTTCCCTTCATACTCGTGCCCGTCGTTGGTGGTGCGGAAGGCGTCTTTTTCCACTGCAAATCCGCCGCCCTGAGAAAATTTCTGTGCCTGAGGGGTAAACAGGAACTTCACGAACTGTTCTGCTGTCTCCTGCTGAGTACTCTTGCTGCTGATTCCCATAATCATAGCGGGAACAAAGACATGTTCCGCCTGTCCCGGCATACGTCCGTAGTCTCCGTCCCCCAGTTTTTTATTGGCCGCCAGAATAAAATCCATATCATAGCCGCCCAGCAGGCCCACATTCACTTTGATATCTCCAAAAGCCACGTCAAAGACTCCCTGGCTGATACTGTCATGGTCCATCATCTCTGTGTCTGTTCCTTCTTCCATCATGGCCACATCCATTTGTATGTCGTCCAGGCTGCTGTCATATTCTCCATAAGCATTTTTCAGTTTCGTCAGAAATTCCGTAATTTTTCCTTCGTCCAGCGTTTTATCGTCTTTTCTCCAGGCTGCTCCGCAGGTATACCAGAATTTCCGGATAATCTCATCCGGCTGCTGATTGGAAAGGCAGCCTGCCTGGCCGGTCAGTTCGTCAAAATCCTCTGTAAAATATGCGCCGGACGCCTGAAGCACCGGTATTTGAAACCGGGCCGGAAGGGCACAGTTCTGTCCCTGCTCATCCTCATATGCTTTCAGAATACTTTCAAAATAATTTCCCTCCGTAACCACGGAAGAAATATCTTTCAGTATTCCCTTTTCGATATAAGTTTCCACGGGCATTCCGTCCAGTACCAGTACATCCGGGCCTTTGCCCGCCATAATCTCCGTAGTCAGTGTTTTCAGTGCGTCAGAGGTGGTCATACCGCTGTTCCCCGACATTGCCGCTTCGTAATTAATGTAAACGTCCGTATGGTCTTTCTGAAAACTGCTGATTGCCTGGCGCAGCTCCTTATTGTTATAAAGAGAATATACTTTCAGCTCTTTATCAGGCTTTGCGGGCGTATCCGGGGACCAGGTGTATTTCAGCATTACCATACCTCCCGATGAACCGGAACTGGTGTCATTGGCTGCCACCAGCAGATTCTGCTCATCCAGCATGGTCAGAGCACCTGCATAAAAAGATGGCCCGCCCAGGGAATTCATGGTTCCGTCAATTAACTGCTCCAGTACGCTGCCGCCGAATTTATAGTGATACAGCCCGCCCCTGGACAGGCCGTAAATGCTCTCCCCATTGTCTGTGGTGTCAATCACCGTAAATGTTCCGTTTTCGGAAATTACCTTCTGTAATGCTTCCTCCGTCTGTTTCTGTTCTCCTGTTTCCGTGTCGTAAAGAAGGGTTTCCGTACTGGTCTGAATCACCATGGTTTTTCCGGCCACAAAACACTGATGAGATTCCATGGTTCCGTCAAATTCCCAGGTCTGTGCCACGCTTCCGTCTGCTGTGCTGACCTGATAAATGTTATCCTGTATATCTTTAATCAGAAGCTGGTCATTGCCCAGAAACTTTAAATCCAGGGCCATGTTTCCGATATTCATACCGCCTGTTTCTCCATTTTCCGGATTGCTTTCGCTTTCCGGACTGTCTTCGTTCTCCGGACTGCTTTCGCTTTCCGGACTGTCTTCGTTCTCCGGACTGCTTTCGCTTTCCGGGCTGTTTTCGCTTTCCGGACTGCCTTCGCTTTCCGGACTGTTTTCGTTCTCAGGGCTGTCTTCGTTCTCCGGATTTTCGATATCGCCGCTGTATACAAAGGTGTGAGCAGAGCCATTGCCTTCTTTCATTTCCGGTAATTCAAAGGAAAGTCTGCCTCCCTTTCCTGTTTTATCCAGAAGATACACGGCGGGCTTTATCCCGCTTCCTTCCACAATCTCATTAAAAACACATGCAGTCTGTCCGTCAGAAGACAGGGCGGCATAGTCGATATATCCCGTTCCCTCATCCTGTAATTCCTCCGGAAAGTCGAAAGCCTTCTCCCAGGTTGCGCCAAAGTCTCTGGAATCCCAGGCATTTTTCAGGCCATTTCCGTCACTTCCGATGAAACGGATGGTTCCGTCTTCCAGTTTTTTCATATCATAAATATTGGAAAATTCCGTGGGCAGCGTCACTTCTTCTTCCAGAAAGCGGCCCATGGCAGTATCTCCCCCATTTCCGTCTCCCGTGCCGCTTCCTTCCGCTGCTTCCTGCCCAATTCCTCCGTTTTCTTTTTTGCTGCATCCGGAAAGGCTCCCCAGAATCAGCAAGGCTGTTAATAAGAATCCTGCCATCCGTTTTAATCTGCGATACTTCTTCATCTTTTTCCTCCTTTATGTCAATCTGTTTGGGAATCTGGAAACAAGGATAACACAGCAACCTCTAATCTTTCTCTAAATCCTTTTAAATTTTTTAGAGATAAATTAGAGACAGATGTGGTAAACTGTCTGTAAACAATACCAGAAACGAACGCCTGCAGACAATCAACGGAGGCTGGCCTTATGCGAATACTGATTATAGAAGACGACAAATCTCTGGCGGAAACTCTTCGTTTCCAGTTAGAGCACAATCATTTTGAAACAGACGTATGTTATGACGGGGAAGAAGGACTGCACTTTATCGAACAGCAGTCCCATGATCTGATTCTTTTAGACCGTATGCTTCCTGTGCTGGACGGAATTTCCGTATTAAAAATTACCCGCGAAAAAAATATTTCCACCCCTGTTATTTTTGTTACGGCTCTGGGGGCTCTGAATGAAAAAATTACAGGGCTGGACTGCGGGGCGGACGATTATCTGGTGAAACCCTTTGATTTTGAAGAATTGCTGGCCCGTATCCGATGTATTTTACGACGTCCCTCCAAATGGGAGGGCGGCAGGCCTCTGAATTTTGAAGATATTTCTTACGATGCAAAACAGAAAAAACTGTACTGCGGCAGCCTTTCCTGCTCTCTTTCTGCCAGAGAAGGAGATTTGCTGGAATTTTTCCTGCGCAATCCGGGACAGACCATTCCAAGAGGCTCTCTCCTGGCCAGAGTCTGGGGTCCGGATGCGGAAGTGGAAGACGGAAATCTGGATAATTATATTTATTTTCTGCGCCGCAGGCTGAAAAGTGTCAAAAGCACCATACACCTGAAAACAGTCCGGGGTATCGGTTACCAGCTGGAGGTCTCTCATGTATAGAAAACTGCACCTGCGCCTTACCATGTTCTGTACCTTTATCTGCGGGCTGATTCTGGTTGTCATGTCCCTGTTCTGCCTTTCTTTTTCTGAAACGGAGTCCCGGAACAGCCATTTTGCAGATTTTCAGATTAATATCAGTATGTTGAAAAACCATCTGGAAAGCCAGACCATTCTTTCCCACGACTGGCTCTCCCAGGTCACGGCAGACACGCATTTTGAAATAGATATCCGGGACAACGGCTCCGGACTGATATTTGAACATCTGAATCCCCTTTCTATTGATGAGGATTTGTTTGCACTGGCAAGACAGATGGCCAGAGAGGACCATATGGTCCTGGAAGAAGCGGTTTCCGCAGATTCCGTCCTTTCCACACATGCGGAGTTTGAACTGACCCGGAACGGTCAGAATTACTATGCCGCTGTTCTTATCATTCCCAAAAACAGCGGTGTGCTGAATGTTGCGGTCCTCTATCCCCTCACCGGCTTATACCAGACGCTCCGGTTTCGCCAGATTCTTTTCCTGTGCGCAGACGCAGGGGGCATTCTGCTGCTGGCCCTGTTTTTCTGGTTCTTTACCTGGCACATGATGCAGCCCCTGATAATCAGCAACCGGAAACAGACGGAATTTATCGCCTCCGCCTCCCATGAACTGCGCTCACCCCTGACTGTCATGCTCTCCTCCCTGTCCGCCATGAAACATGCTTCTGACGGAGACAGAGAACGGTTTTCGGAAACTATCCGTCTGGAAGGAAAACGCATGAGCCGCCTGATTGATGATATGCTGACACTTTCCGGGGCTGACAGTTCCCGGTTTTCCATTCATAAGGCCCCTGTGGAAATGGATACTCTGCTATTGTCCGTTTATGAAAAATTTGAACCTCTGGCCCGGAAAAAATCCATTTCTCTGCACATCACCCTGCCGGAAGCACTGATTCCGCCCTGCTGCTGTGATAAAGAACGCATGGAACAGGTTTTTTCCATTCTGCTGGACAATGCCCTGAGCTACACTCCGCCTCAGGGAACCATTGCCCTGTCACTGGAAACATATTCCGGCAAACTGATTTTCCGGGTGGCAGACAACGGCCCCGGCATTCCGGATACGGAAAAAGAAGCGGTATTCGACCGTTTCTACCGCTGTGATAAATCCCATAAAGACAAGGCCCATTTCGGACTGGGCCTCTGCATTGCAAAAGAAATTATTCATATACACAAAGGCAGCATCCGGGTGGAGGATGCCGCAGGAGGCGGAGCTGTTTTCGTGGTGACGCTGAGCCAGTGAAATTGGTTATCCGTTCATTCCAGGAATGCGCCGGAAAAATTCCCTGACCCCTTCCGCTGACGCGGCAAGTTCATCCTGGGCATTACCCGGCAGGTCATAATAATAATTTCCGCTGGAAATCTGAACGGATAATCGGTCAATGGGAAATCCTTCCTGAGTCCGGGGATGAGGCCTGTGGGTAATGTGAAAAGGCAGGCCCCACAAACTGCTGTCTTCACTCTCATAAATCTCCTGTCTGCCAAGATAAAAGCAGACTGCGCTGCGGTACTGGCCTTTCAGGCCGCCGAACCGCCCTGCCAGACTGCTGAAGTAATCCGTCAGCTCCTTATCCGTAGCTGCGTGGCCCTGAATCCTTCTCACACAGAGCCCCGGCTGCAGTTCTTCCGGAAGACCGTCAAAATAAAGCCCGGTATCACAGGAAAACACCGGAACCCGGATTGCTTCATAATATGCCTCCGCTTTGATTCGGGCATTTTCCAGCAGCGTCTTCCCTGTCTCCTCCGGCTCCGGAACAGTCTCTTTTCTGTCCTGTAATCCTTTTATGGTAAGATTCAGAGGCTGCAGAATCCGCCTCATAAGCAGCAACTTTCCCTCATTGGATGTTCCATACAGTAATTCCATGGTATCTCTCCTCATCTGTATCCTGTCCGGCAGCCTCAATATTTCTTCCGTCTGTATTCCGTCAGACTGCGCTTTCCAGCAACTTCATCATTTCCTCTCTGGTAAATTTCACGCCTTCAAATCCTTCCTGTCCCAGAAGCTGTTCCGCCAGCTCATTCTTTTTTTCCTGCAACTTTAAAATATTTTCTTCAATGGTTCCCTGGACAATCAGCTTATACACCGTGACAGGATTTTTCTGCCCAATCCGGTGGGCGCGGTCCGTGGCCTGATTCTGAACTGCCACATTCCACCAGGGGTCATAATGAATGACAATATCCGCCGCAGTCAGATTCAGCCCGGTTCCTCCGGCCTTCAGAGAAATACAGAATACCGGTATGTTTCCTTCCTGAAACCGCTCCACCAGTTCTGCCCGACGTTCTTTGCCGGTGGCCCCGGTCAGGCTCAGGTAAGAAATCCCCTCTTTCTTCAGTTGCTCCTGTATTCTGGCCAGCATGGAGGTAAACTGAGAAAAAATCAGGATACGATGACCGCCGTCCATGGCATTTTTAATCAAATCCATACACATCATCAGCTTGGCCGATTCTCCATGATAATTCTCGTAAATCAGAGACGGGTCGCAGCAGAGCTGACGCAGCCTTGTAAGTTCTGCCAGAATCCGGATTTTCTGTGCGGAAAATTCTTCCTCGGTCTGGCTGTCCAGCATCAGTTTCATACGCTGTACGTGGGCGGCGTACAGTCTGTCCTGTTCCCCTTCCATCCGGGCAAATACTGCCTCCTCCATTTTGGCCGGCAGGTCTTTCAACACATCTTTTTTCAGACGCCGCAGCACGAAAGGACGAATCATGCTGCGCAGACGTTCTGCCGCTTCTTCTTCCTGATTCGATACCAGGGGAATTTCAATTTCTTCCCGGAACCGGCTGTAACTGTAGAGAAATCCCGGCATCAGATAATCAAAAATACTCCACAGTTCGCTGAGCCTGTTTTCCACAGGCGTTCCGGTGAGGGCCGCCTTAAATCCCGCCCGGATTCCCTTTACCCCTCTGGCCGCTTTGGTGTTGTGATTTTTGATATACTGGGCTTCATCCAGAATTTCATAGCCGAACCGGTGATTCTCATACAGCTCCACATCCCGCCGGAGCAAATCGTAGGAGGTAATCAGAATATCTTTCTCTTTGGCTGCCGCAAGGAGATGTGCCCGTTCTTTTGCTGTTCCGGTCAGAGCCACTGCATGAAGCTCCGGTGCAAACTTTTGGATTTCATTTTTCCAGTTGTACACAAGAGAGGCCGGACAGACAATCAGGGCAAAATTTCGGGATAACCCCGGTTCCTGCCGCTCTTTTTCCGTTTCCTCCATTTCCTGTTGTTCTGACAGCAGAAATGCAATCACCTGCAGAGTTTTTCCAAGGCCCATATCGTCTGCCAGGATTCCGCCAAACCCGTTGGCCTTTAAGGTCTTCAGCCACAGAAACCCCTGTTTCTGATATTCCCGCAGCACTTTTTCCAGAGAGTGGGGAACTTCAAAATCATTGTCCTCCACTGTTTTCATATTTCGTACCAGTGCCTTAAAATCTCTGTTTTTAACCGCATGAAAACCATTCCTGTCCTTCAGCTCTGCGTCCAGATAAAGGGCCCTGTATCTGGGTACCGAAATGTTTCCCTGTTCCCAGGCTCCGGCAGAAACAGAAAGACCTTTCTGTATATTGGACAGCACGGCCAGCCCATCGTCTTCCATACTCAGAAAATCTCCGCTTTTCAGCCGGACAAATCTGCGCTTTTTCTGGTAGGAAGAGAGGATTTCCAGCAGTTCGGACAGGGGCATTTCTTCACTGTTCAGCGTCAGTTCCAGCAGTTCACCTTTCAGGGACACGCCCACAGAGACTGCCGGAGCCGGATTTACCTGAATGGATTTCAGCCCGTCGCTGACATAGACTGTCCCCAACCGGGCCAGTTCCTCCAGGCCCTCGGTCAGGAGTGCATACAGTTTTTCATCGTCTCCGGACAGAATCATCTGCTTTTTATGGACGTCCGTATTCTGAAACCAGAGACGCACCTGTTCTTTCTGCTTCAGTTCCGCCAGCTCGTCCCGGTTCTCTATCACACGTGGTTTATCCAGAATATTATATTTTAACTCATCATACAGCACATACATCTCACATATTACGGTCTGCCTGTCCGGCGCATCCAGGTAGATTTCATATTCCGGCTCTGGCGGCAGGTACATTTTTTCCTGAAAGCTCTGCCTGTTCACCTGACAGTGCTCCTCCAGCACCGGCAGAAGATTCCGGCAAAAAGCAGGCAGTTCCCCTTTGGATATAAAAAAACTTTCATATTTATAGCTGCTCATATACTCCCAGAAAGGCCGGATATCCCGAACATGTTCCATGGAATCCCGGTAAATCACTCCGTCTTTCCACAGATAGGCATAATCGCTTCCATACGTATAAAATACTTCCTCCGCCTCCAGCAGCGCCCCGTCCGGCTGGCCCTGCACCGTCAGCCTGGGCTGATAAGGCTCATCGGAAAGCTGCCAGTTCTCTCCCTGGATGTAATTCAGTTCCACTGCAAAGGGTTCCGTTCCCACCGCCTGAAAAAAGCGGTCCATATTGCCGCTGTGAAGGGGAACAAAACGGTTCGCATTTTTGTCATAATAATTGCGTATCTGTCTTCCCCGGTTCTGATTCTCTACTTCCAGCATAAGGAACTCCGCCAGCGCTCTGCCCGTTTCCGTAAAGGCCTCCGGCGTATGGTAGAATTCCAGTTCTTTTCCGTAGGAAGCCCGTTCTCCCCGGCGCAAAGCGTCGGTAAAGGAAATGATATTTTTCAGTACATATTTCCTTTTATTTCCAATTCTGAATTCCGCATAAATCTGTCCGTATGACACGGACAGCCGAGGCTCCAGCTCCACGGTCCCGTTCATTTCCATCTGCCTGTATGCCAGACGTTCTCTCTCTTTATACTGGTTCAGCAGATGGGACAGCCCGTAGCTGCTGCTCCGTCCCGGCATGATTCCTTTACCGGCAGAAGATTCGGCGGATATATTTTTACTGTCCCTGTTCTGAATGTACTGCAGTAAAACTGCCGCGCAGTGCTTGCAGATTCCTTCATAACTGTAAAAAGCCGGACAGGTGCAGGTGATATGGGTAATTTCCGACTGTTCTTCATCCACACTGGCCAGTACCTGATACTGATTGATACCGCTGCCCTGAACTTTTGCCTGAATCCCCACCAGTTCCCGGCCCTCATCGTTTTTTGTTTCACATCGGATGGATTTCACGGAGCCAAGCCGCAGAAGCTCCTGCCCTCTGGTGTAACATACATTTTTTCCGCACAGTTCTTTTACCAGTTTTTTCTCAATCATAGGTTGCCTGCCTTTGCTGCTTCATATTATTTTAATTCCAAATGTACGGTATAGCCACGATTTACTATCAACCAGCGTATGTAAAATTCTGACTATGTAAATGATACTTTTCTCTGTTACATAATAAATTTTATAATTACGATAGTATTCTTTCCGAACACCCAATTCTGCCAACAATTCATCTTCATCCAGTTCATTTCTTTCTGGAAAATTCACCAGAGAATTTATTTTTGTGCGAATCCCCCTTATTGTATTTTCAGCAGCAGACGAATTTCCCAGTTCACAGGCAATGTAATCGCCAATATCTTCCATATCTTTCTCCGCCAGCTCCGTAATCTTAATTTGATATTGTCCCATTACTGTATTTCTTCTCCAGACGATCACACACAACATTAAAATCTTTTGTCTGTCCTTTTTTTATCTGCCTCAAACCCGCTATTACAATTTCCCGCACTTCCTTTTTCTGTTTTTCCACTTCTCTCTGATAGTCTTCTTTTATTACAAATGCCATGGTAATTTATCCTTTCTTTCTACTCTTATTTTAAAATGGCGGCAATAAACTAATCCCCAGTTTTTCTAACAATCCATTAACTTAAACTGCTAATTCTTTTACCATCATAAGGACATTTTTGCTCCAGACAATGCTTTTCTTATTTCACTTCCTTCATCAGAAAACTCCGTCAACCAACGTTTCAACTTATTCAGTTTTCCCGATTTGACTATACCCTCTGGCGTTTTTATCTCACTGATACTTTCCAAATCCATATTAATTTTTTCAAACTGCTTTTTTATATCTTCCTGCCCATTTTCAGACACTATATCTAAAATATCTTCTTGTATTTCAACAATATCCCCCTGTATCTCCATAATAATATTTCTAATCTGCTGTATATTAACAACATTCGATTGAGTTGCACTACTTTCCGAAGAAACATTATTCGTAAAAACAGGTTTAACTGTAATATGGTTCATATATGAATAAGGACCTGTTTCCTCTGGTTTCATTATGTCTATTCCTTCCAATAACTTAAGCACATTTACCTGTTTAAAACTCTCATAGCATTGCATAGTTTCTACTTTCTTATCCAGAGCTTTACATAACTTACTATAAGCAAATGTATATTGACATTCCGGTTCACAATTACAGGGAACAAACTCCTCTACATTAATCTTTTTAAAATCACAATTAATCTCATCTATAGTTTTTCTTATAGTATAAAGCAGTTCTCTTGCATGAACGGAATTTTCTCTGGCATTTACTTTTATTTCAATTTTCTTTTCTGCTATTGAATCTCTCATTATAACACTTGCATATGCTGTTTTGTGTATTAAATATACGCCTTTTCGCCAACACATGGATTTGCCATTAATAATTGCAATATATTCATTAATATTGACTATAAATCTGGTCATAATACCAGCTGGTATAAAATCATAACTATATTGTATTCTAATACAGGAGGTATTATTAAAATCCCATCCATCTGGACACTCAATTGAAGTATTTTCCAAAAGTTCAGCCACTAAATAACTCTCCTTATTTAGTTCATAACATAATTGAAATTTTTCCATAATCTTTAATAAAAAAACATGCTTATCTTCAGGGTATAATTCAAAATCCTTCCATATTAATGGCAAATCACTTATTTTTAAAACACCATTTCTATTTCGAAGAACATTTTCCTGTGAATCCAATATCTTGTAAACGGCTGAAGTTGCCCACTCTGGCGACAATATTACAATACCTTTTAGAAAGGTATCATTCTGATAATGCAAAATAACGCCTAAATCATGCAAATATTGGCTCAAACTTTTTCCTTCTTCTACACCGGCATTATGCTTAAAACATATTTTTTTATACTCATCATATGTAATATATTTCTTATCACTTATTTTCTCTATCTCCTCACGAACATCATACCATGACTTCAACCACTTTTCTTTTGTAATCTGCAAAGCACTTGCATGCTTAACTATATATGTCCTCAATCTTTTTATATTAATATTATCTTTACAACTTATATCTAAAATCGCCTGTATCTGTGGATATTTTTCTTTATATTCCTTAAAATCTATTCTATTAATCCTGGTAGTATTTTTATCACACTTATTTATACAGATAATTATTGGACTATCTTCCGCAAAACTCTCTATCGTTTTCAACCAATAATCTATTCTTCCGTATTCTTCTTCTGCTCTGGCATCCCATACAAAAATATAAAGAGACCGTTTTGTTAGAAAAAACTGATGCGTAGAGTGATAAATCTCCTGACCACCAAAATCCCATATATTTAATGTATATTCCTTCTTGTTTTTATTATATACCCATCTTTTTACATCTATGCCTTCTGTTGAATCCTTTTTTTCTTTATAAATATTATTTGTAATCCTATCCAGCAAACAACTCTTTCCAACATTCCCCTGCCCTACAATAATCATTTTAGATTCATTAAAGAAATACGTTTCTTGTTGATTTTGTTGCCTGCAAATAAACGATATTAAATTATAAGGCGATTGCTTCTTCATTTCTTCAGGGATGCTAGCTGCAAGAGGAGTCATGGCAATATTAAAAAATTTCAGCTCTTTCAAATTCAATAACGACTCTGGAATCATTTCAACTTCCGACCTTACCAAATGTAATCCTTTAAGTGAAGTCAAATTTCCCATCTCAATTGGTAAACTTTTAACTTTAGAGCCTGATAAAAAAATTTCTTCTAACTTTTTCATTTTGCAAATTTTTGACAACTCATTCGTATTCGAGCATTCAATACCAATTGCCCTGATATTTTTATTAATTAAATTATTGGGTATACTTGTAAAGCAACATCCAAAACAATCTAAATACCTCAATTGCGGTAATTGTTTTAATGCTTTAGGTATCCGGACATCGGTAATATTGCAAATAGACAAAGCTTCTAAATTTGTTAACTCTCCTATTTTTTCCGAGATTTCAAGATATGTATTTATATGATCATTTTTTTCAGCTCTGTTTCCCAAATATAAAACTTTTAAAGAATGCAAATTCCATAACTCATCAGGCAATTCTTTCAATCCACAATTAGACAGATCTAAAGAATCCCATTTGTTCTCCCTGGCGTCTTTTAATAACTCTATTATTTGATCTTTATCAAGTGTTTCATAATTTCTTTCGTAACAAAGTATTTTATCATAGTGAACTCCAAATGTACCTGATATCGTTATTTTTCTTGCTGAATATTCTTCTGTATCCAACTTTTTTCTCCAAAGTATTTCCATATTACTCTTCCCTCAGTCAATTTCACTCTCTGTTTTAATTATTCACACGTAATTCAATAAATCTCCCGCCATTTGCAATTTTTTTACATTTATCCAACATTCTGCTAAAATCTTCATTTATAATTATTACACAAAGGCATCTGCAAGCATAAGGACCAGATCTCCTTCCCATTTCTCATAATGTATATGGCCTCTTTTGTCATATAAAAATAATTATATGATTATTTTTATACAATTATACCCCTGTTATTCCCCCGCGTAAAGGATTTCTGCAAAGATTGGGAAACAAACGTAACTATTCAGCCTTCCGGCTTCATAGTTATGGAATCCGACCCATTTAAAGTTTGCTTTCAGCAAAGGGCCGGATTCCTTGCAGTTTTACACTACTGGCTGCTAACTGCGCAACAAATGCGCAGTTGCAGGCTGAATAGTTACAAACAAACGTAACAAAACAGAAGAACCCTGCTGATTTTCCATCTCACTCCGGAACTCAGCAGGGTTCATTCATTTGTTATCTAATCTTAAACTACCTGTTTCTTGGCCACAAAAATCGGAAAAGTATCGGTACCCTTCAGCTCTTTGCCTTCGGAAACCCTTACTTTCTTATCTGTAATAATGTATTCTGCCTGAACGCCTTCTTCAATGACAGTATCCTGCATCAGGACTGCATTTTTAACTTTGGCTCCCTTGCCGATCTTCACTCCACGGAACAGAATGCAGTTTTCAATTTCTCCTTCGATAACGCAACCGTCAGCCACCATAACGTTCCGTGCAGAAGCACCGTTTACATAGCGGGTGGGGTTATCGTCACGTATTTTTGTATAAATGGGGCTCTCGCCAAACAGTGCTTCCAGATTTTCATTATCCAGAAGTTTCATATTTGCATCGAAATAACCTTTCAGACAGTCAATCCGTGCAGCATATTCTTTGTACTCGTATCCCATTACTTTCATTTCATCCAGATGTGGAACCAGAATATCACGCTCCAGATAAGTACTGCCCCTCTTAAATGCTTCGCTGATAAGGTTAATCAGATACTCACGCTCAAATACATATACATTCATGGAGAAATTCTTCGCACCGGTTTCCTGGGAATTGATATGTATCCTCTTTACACGGTCGCCTTCCAAATCAAGGGTATAATACATGCCCTTATTCAGTTCGTCCGCTTTGAGAATGCTTTCCGGCAGATTTTCCTTCGTATATGCAATCGTAACGTCCGCCTCACTTGCAATATGAGCGTCCAGCAATGCTTTAAAATCAAAATTAAATGCGATATTGGTATCTGACATCACCACATATTTTTCTTTCTGAGATTTCAGAAATCCAACAATACTGGCAATCATGCCTACCCGACCGGTGTAAACACCCATATTTTTCTGAGCAAAGGGCGGGAAAATATTCAGTCCGCCGTTCTTACGGGACAAATCCCATTCACGTCCGGAACCGAGGTGGTCCAGCAATGAGAAATAATTTTCACGCACCAGCACGGTAATATTATCAATACCGCAGTTCACCATACTGGACAGTACGAAATCTATCATACGGTAACGTCCTGCAAAAGGAATGGAAGCCATCAGACGCTCGCTGGTCAGTTCTGGTACAAGCTCATCATAGGCATTGGGGAAAATAATGCCCAGTGCATTTGTGTTATTGGAATTTGTCATTGTTTATCACCATCCTTTACATTATCACTGACCATGGCATTGGGTCCGATGACAGCATCGTCGCCTACATAAACGCCAGGCCCAACGGTTGCCACGCCTGCTTCGTCGCCTTCCGGCATCTGTCCCACCATAGCATTCTGTCCGATAATTACATTTTCTGCTATGATGCAGTGTTTTACCTGAGCGCCTGCTTTGATAATGGTATTGCCCATTACCACTGCGTCTTCCACATAAGCGCCTTCCTCCACCTTCACACCTGCAAAGAGGATGGAATGCTTCACATTTCCTGAAATATTGCACCCGTCTGTAATCATGGAATTTTCCACATGGGCGCCCGTATTGATTTTATGTCCGGTCATACCGCTGTTCCGGCTGTAAATCTTCCACTTTTCATCGAAAAGGTTAATGCCGCTGTGTTCCGGGTCCAGAACCTCCATATTTGCTTCCCAGAGAGAAGAAATGGTTCCCACGTCTTTCCAGTAGCCGTTAAAGTGATATGCGTACATTTTCCGCCCGTCCTTCAGCAGGTTGGGGATAATGTTATTGCCGAAATCATTTTCCGAAGCGGGGTCTTCCTCATCCTCGATAAGATATTTCCTGAGAATATCCCAGTTGAAAATATAAATTCCCATAGAAGCCAGATTGGATTTAGGCTCTTTGGGCTTTTCCTGAAACTCTGTAATTTTGTCATCCTCATCTGCCACCATCAGACCGAACCTGGAGGCCTCCTCCCAGGGTACCTCCATAACAGCTACTGAGAATTCTGCCCCTTTTTCCTTATGGAACCGAAGGAAATCGCTGTAATCCTGTTTGCAGATCTGGTCACCGGAAAGAATAATGACATATTCCGGGTCATAGCGGTCAATAAAAGAAATATTCTGATATATTGCGTTTGCAGTTCCTTTATACCAGTCAGAGCCGGATGCCTGCTGATAGGGCGGAAGTACGTGTACGCCTCCGTACAGACGGTCCAGGTCCCAGGGCTGTCCATTTCCAATATACTCGTTCAAAATCAGCGGCTGGTACTGTGTCAGAATACCTACCGTATCAATTCCGGAGTTCACACAGTTTGACAGTGGAAAATCAATTATACGATATTTCCCGCCAAAGGGAACTGCAGGTTTTGCCAGCTTCTGGGTCAGTGCATAAAGGCGGGAACCCTGACCACCGGCAAGAAGCATTGCAATCATTTCTTTACCCATTTTTTCTCTCCTTTTCCTGTTAATTATTATCTCAACATGCACATATCTGTCTCTTATACGTCCGGCTTCCGGATGATTTGTACAAATATGCCATAGCTGATAACCACATAACATGACATTTTCCAACAATTTTCCTTTTCTGGCAAATAGCGGAATAACCTATTGTTATTATTGTACAGGATTATATGTTTTTTGTAAATAAATTATTGCGATTTTAATAAAAAACCAGCAACCACCCGGCCATAGCCTGTAAGACAGGTGAATCATGCTCGGATGTATGTGCACAGAATACAGGCTATGAACGGAGCGCCCCTTTTTCGTTTCTTATGACAGGTCTGTAATTTTCCCGGCAAATTGTATATAATAGAAACTGTACCTGTCTCAGTTAATACATAAAAATACGTATCGCACGAGTGCGCATTTGGAGGACAATATCATGCCTGGATTTACCACTCATTATCTGTTTGGCCTGAACACCTGGAAGCAGATGGCTCCCAATTCTCTGAAACAGACCATACGCCAGAATCATGCTGCTTTCAGCCTGGGGCTGCAGGGGCCCGATCTGTTTTTTTATTTCCTGCCTTCCTATCTTATCCATAAAAACAATATTGGCTCCGTGGCCCATACGGAGCAGCCAAACTCCTTTCTCCATCATCTGCTGAACAGCCGCAGGCTGTTTTCCGACAAAAAAGAACGGCAGATTGCCGAAGCCTATATTGCGGGCTTTCTGGGCCATTACCTGCTGGATACCCACTGTCACCCCTATGTCTACTGGAAAACCGGATTCCAGGAAAAGAATAACCGATACCATGGCCGCCATATGAGCCTGGAAACAGAAATCGACACAACGCTGCTGGCATTATACCGACGCTGTCCGCCTGCCGCTTTCCGTCAGAACCGGGTAATTTCCCTTTCACCTGCGGAAATACGCACCATTTCCAGGATACTGTATAATGTATACACTCAGACTTATCCACATATTGCTGTACATCGTCTTACCATGCACGCCGCCATCCGCTCCATTCAGCTTGGTACCAGATTTTTTCACGACCCTGCCGGATGGAAAAAGCCTGTCATCAGCAAACTGGAGCAGTGGATTCTGGGATACCCGCTGTTTTCCACCATGATTCCGGATGAAAAACCTTCTGTCCACAAAGACCCTCTGAATCTGCGCCACTGCCTGTGGAACAATCCCTGGGCCCCCTCCCTGTTCTCCGACGCTTCCTTTCCGGATTTGATGGAAGCTGCCGGAGAACGGTACAGGGAAACGCTCACTGCTTTGTATGCACTGTTTCAGGAACGGCCTTTCACCCCCGCGGAGACCCTTGGGATTCACAGGCTGTCAAAAAGCCTTGGAAATAACTCCTACCACAGCGGTCTTGATGCGGGAATACCCAGTTAAATTTGGAATTCCACATATTTTAACGCTTCACAGCAATATAGTTTTTTTCTATAAGACAAAAAAATCCTGAATCTGGCCCAGTATGGTATTTACAAGCCGGGTTCTGGCCTCTACGCTGGCCCAGGCAATATGAGGCGTAATCAGCAGTTTTCCGCTGTCTTTGATTTCTTTCAGGGGATTTTCCGGACTCATGGGTTCCACACAAAGCACATCCAGTCCGGCCGCCATAATTTCTCCGTTTTTCAAAGCGTCTGCCAGATCCTGTTCTGCCACAATGGGGCCTCTCCCCAGGTTCAGGAAAATGGCAGACTTTTTCATTTTTTCAAAAGCCTTTTTATCCATCAGCCCTTCTGTTTCCGGCGTCAGCGGGGCATGAACGGATACTATGTCAGATTTTGCCAGCAGTTCGTCCAGTTCCACCCGCTGGTATCCCGGCTGATTATTTTTTCCGGAGGTGGAATAGTAAATCACATTGCAGCCAAAAATTTTTGCTGCTTCCGCCACCCTTCTGCCGATGGCGCCCATGCCGATAATTCCCCATGTCTTCCCGTCCAGCTCTGTAAATTTTTTATCAAAATGAGTAAAAATCCGGTCTCCCACGTATTTTTCCGATTTTACATACTTGTCGTAATAGGGCAGATGTTCCAGCAGGTAAAACAGCAGTGCAAAGGTATGCTGGGTCACGCATTCGGTGGAATAGCCTGCCACATTGCGCCATGCAATTCCCCGTTTATCCAGATAATCTTTGTCCAGATTATTAGTACCGGTTGCCGCCACACATACCAGTTTCAGATTTTTGGCATTCCCGATGGTCTGTTCATTTACCGGAACCTTGTTTACAATAATAACATCCGCGTCCCTTACCCGCTGACCGGCTTCTTCAGGTGTGGAAAAGTCATATTTTACCACTTCTCCCAATGCTTCGTATCCGGATAAGTCCATGTCTTCTCCAATTGTCTTTGCATCCAAAAATATAATCTTCATTTTATTTCCTCCTCTATGGTTAGTTTGATTGAAAACCGTTCTTTTTGCGATTCTGAAATTTCCCCTGTGGAACCGTCCGGTTTATTGCCGGCTTTTATGGGAAACCCTGCGGCATTTTCCGGATTATCACTGGCTTTTATGGGAAACTCTGCGGCGTTTTCCGGATTATCACTGGCTTTCATGGCAAGCTCTGTGATATATCCGCAGCCATTCTGTACCTGGTACTCAAAATACCCCCTGGGCGGCTCTGCAAATCCTTCCATAATGGACATAATCGTCCCGCCATGGACTGTAAATCCCACGGTTTCCCATTGATGTTCCTGTGCGGTACGGATACACCGGAAAAAGGCTTCCCGGCACCGGCGCCGGAATGCATCCGGCTCCTCTCCTCCCGGAAATCCTGTCTGTCCGCCACTGTCAAGAAATTTCTGATATGCAGGATTTCCATTTAGTTCCTGATAATTTTTATATTCAAATTCTCCAAAGTCCATTTCCCGCAAATCCGTTTCCGCAATGACCCGCCCCTTCTGGCTGAATACCTCCGGAAACAATGCCCGCGCGGTTTCCAGACAGCGGCGGCTTGGACTGACAAACATTCCTTCCGGCTCAGGCAGCAATCTGCCTCTCTCTCTCAGCCGTTCTTTTTCGGATTCCGGAATTCCCTCGTCGGTGCGTCCCACATACCGATGTTCCCGGTTGCCTCTGGTGGCTCCGTGGCGGATGAAATATATTTTCATGACAGGCTCCTTTTATTCTTTCCCTTTTACATTTTATCTGTTCAGTTCCTCCGGCGCATCGCTGTAATACTTCTGATTTTTACTTCCGGGCTTATCCGGTATGGTCATTTTCAGCTGTCCCGTTTCCAGCAGCGGATTCACATAATGAGACATCACGTAATAAATGGTTTTTATGCGAAGGTAGCTGGCAATTTCACTCCGGCTTCTGGGTATACTGCAAAATTCAATGATACCCTGCACTTCACCATCTGACAAAATTGCCATATCCATTCTGAGTATCTCCTGCTGTTCCTCTCTGTTATAAAAAGTAACGCAATGCCACTATCTGAAATACGTCTGTCCATCCGGTACCCATCTGGCATGACTGCCCTTCTGGCTTTTACTGATTACCAGTTTCCTCTCCATCTGCTCTTTCAACTCTGTCACATGGGAAATAATACCTACCAGACGGGTATCTCCTGCCAGCTCATTCAGAATTCCGATGGCTCTGCGTCTGGCTTCTTCATCCAGGGAACCGAATCCCTCGTCGATAAACATGGTGTCCAGGTGTACCCGGCCTGCAGTATTGCGAATCACATCCGCCATGCCAAGGGCCATGGAAAGGGCTGCCAGAAATGACTCTCCCCCGGAAAGGGTTTTTACGTCCCGCACCCGGTCCGTTACCAGATCGTACACATCCAGATCCAGCCCGGCTTCTCCCTGTCTGCCAAGATTTTCCAGCTCCCGGCACCGCAGAATAAACTGACTGCCGTTTATCTTCACCAGCCGCCGGTTGGCCTCCCTGATAATGGAATGAAAATAGCGGCGCTGCACATAGGTCTGAAAATCCATCCGGATATGCTGTGCCAGATTGCCGTTGGCCGTTTTATCCAGATTGCTGACAAGCTCATACTGTTCTTTTAAAGATTTTCGCTGGTGTTCCAGTCTGCCAAGCTGCTGCCTGGCCTGGCTGTTCCGGCTTATGAAAGAAACAAGCTGCAATTTTTCCTGCTCCAGTTTCTGAGCCTGCTTCTTTAACTGCTGCTCCCGTTCCAGCACAGGAGCGGTATCCACCGGTTCCTTTCCCTCCGACTGCTGCTTTAACAGTTCCAGATTTTTCTGCTGTTCCGTCAGGATTCCCTGATTCCGGGCCAGTTCCTGCTGCAGCTTCTGTAAAGACTTCTCTGACCGGGACTTCTCGCTTTCCAGTCCGGCTTTTTCCTGTTCCGCCTGTTCCAGATGCTGTTTCAGTTCACGCTCTGAGGAAAAAGGCAGTTCCTCCAGCAGGGACTGTCCGGCCTGGGCGGCAGTCTCAAAAGCCAGCTTTGCTTCATACTGTTTCTGCGTAAATGCTTCTTTCTCCTGCTCCAGTCTTTCTTTCTCCTGCTGTAACTGCTGCTGCCTTTCCTTCAACTGCTGCAGTTTCTTTTCCTGCATTTTTCCTTCTTTTAACCGGGCCTTTGTCTGCTCCGCCTTTTCTCGGCAATCAGTCAGGGCCGAAGGAATCATTTCCGGATGAAATGCTCCGCCAAACATTCGTGCACCATCCTGTTCCAACCGGTATTTCTCCTTCTCGCAGGTTTCCTGCACCTTCTGAAATACTTCCCTGCACAGATTCAAGTCCTGGTCTGCCTGTTCCCGCTCCTTTTTGGCCTGTTCCACCTGTCGCCGGGTAACTGCTCCCTCGGACAGTTTCGCTTTTTGGGGATGAATCCGGGAACCGCATACGGGACAGGGTTCTCCCTCCCGGAGGGTTTCTGCAATCATTCCCACCTGTTCTCTGATAAAGCGCTGATTTTTTTCCTCGTATTCCCTGCTTTTTTCCTGAAATATCTGCAGAGATGTCTCTGTCTTTCGCCGCTGTTCTTCCCGCTTTCTTTCCTGATGATTCAGGCGTTTTAACGTTTCACTCATTTCTTCCAGCAAAGACTGACGGTCTGCCAGGGATTTCACCTGTTCCTCAAGCAAGGGCAGATTTACCGCTGTTTCTTCCAGAATCTGCTGCTGTTTCTGTGCCTGTTCCTGGGAAACAATTACCGTTTCCAGTTGCTGCTGCACCTGACGACAGTTACTTTCTACCTGTTTCTGGTGTTTTTGAGCCTGCGCTGCCGCCTGCTGTTTTTCTTTCAGCAGTGCATACTTCGGCAGATAACTGCGCCATCCGGCAATCTGCTCCGACAGTTCCGGCATTCGCCTCTCATATCTGCAGGTACTCTCCTGGAGCTCCACGATCTTTTTCTGCTCCTGCTCCTTTTGCTGCCGCACCTCTTTTCTGCCTCTGGCAATCTCACCCTCTGCTTCTTCTATCCGCTGAAATAACTGATTGATTTCCCTGGCCTGCCGGAGCTTCCAGGCATTTTCTTCCAGCTCTTTCCGAAGTGTCTCCTCCCTGGACCGTACTTCTGTTTCCCCGGCCTCCAGCTCCCGAATCAATGCGTCCAGACTTTCCAGTATCTGCTCCGGGTTTGTCTCCAGCAGACCGCGGCTTTCCTCCCATAAATTTCCGGCGGTACTGTCCGGCAGATACCGTACCCCCTGTATTTCATGGTCACAGAGCTTCCGGTTATCCTCAAGCTGCCCGTACAGGCATTTGCTCCGCTCCCGCAGTTTCATCTGGAGGGCAGCATAAACCCCGGTGTCAAATATTCTGGCAAATATTTCTTTCCGCTCTCTGGAAGAAGCATGGAGAAGCCGCAGAAATTCCCCCTGGGCAATCATGGCAGTCTGGGTGAACTGGGATGCTCCCAGGCCCAGAATTTCCACAATTTTCTCATTGATTTCCCTGATTTTCCCTGGAAATTCCTGTCCGTCCGGCAGCCACAGTGCAGCGGAAGCGGATTCTTTCGTCATGGCGTATGTTCCTTCTTTGTTCTTCCGTTTGCTCTGCCTCCGGTAATTGGGGTTGCGGCGAACTCTGTATTCTTCTTTCCCGCAGGAAAACGTAAATTCCACGAACGTGGGCGTTTCCGGCTCCGCGTACTGGCTGCGCATCATATCTCCTTCCCGCAGCCCGCCGCTGGTCTGGTCGTACAATGCATAGGTGATGGCGTCAAATATGGTGGTTTTTCCGGCTCCTGTGTCTCCGGTAATCAGAAACACCCCCTGGTTTCTGTCCCGAAAATCCAGAACTTCCTCTCCGGCATAAGAGCCAAAGGCTGACATAACAAGTTTTATGGGTTTCATCGTTCTCCTCCCGGTTCTTCCGGAATGTTTCTTATTTTCATTGTTCTCCTCCCAGTTCCTCCAGAACTTCTCCGATTAACCGTTCCTCTTCCTCTCCCAATGGCTGCCCCTGCATTTCCTGATAAAATCCCCGGAAAGCCTCCATGGGACTCAGAAAACTGCAGCTTTCCTCCTGGATTTCCAGAAGATTTCTGGTTCTGGTATTGTCGATGTTAATCTCCAGCAGATGTTCATAGACCTCCTCTAACTGCTCTCTGGGATGGTAAGGCTCCTTTTCATCCGTCAGGGTAACGCTGACAAAATCCCGGCGGTTTTCCTGGGTGGCTCTTCCGATAATTTCCTGCAGAAGTCCCCGTTCCCGCCGCACGTCATATACAGGCTCCAGGGGTATGGTTTCTATACGGATTTCTTCCCCCTTTTGTCCCAGCGCGGCCATGGTAATGGATTTCTTATGATGTTCCTCGCTGACAGAATATTTCAGGGGCGTCCCGCAGTAGCGGATATGAGGAAATTTTACTTTCTGAGGGCCGTGAATATGTCCCAGGGCAGCGTAGTCAAATTTTTCCACCACGGAGACGTCAATATTGTCCAGTCCTCCCACCATCAGCACAGACTGTTCCGAATCGCAGGTCTGAGTTTCCTGCCCTGTCCCGGTATAAAACTGATGGGACAGCAATACATTCCGTTTGCTGTAATCAATTTCCTCCCGCAGCAGGATTTCCCGCACCGCGCTTTCATAATCTGTCACCGTCCCTTCCTCAAACAGATGCCTCACATAGCCGGGCTTTAAAAAGGGCAGCAGATAGAAATTCACCTCTCCCCAGTCGTCCTCCAGCACAATCTTTTTCAGATGTTCCTCCGGCCGGGTGGGAGCCATTACCGACACATATATCCGATGCTTTTCCAGAAAAGAACTGGCGTAATTCAGCCGCTGGGCATTATCATGATTTCCGGCAATCACCAGAACCGGAATCTGAGGGCTCAATTCTGAAAGTTCCTGCAGAAATCTGTCAAAAATAGTATAAGCCTCTCCGGAAGGCACTGAGCGGTCAAAAATATCGCCGCAGATTAAAATCACATCCGGCCTGTGCAGGCCGGCCTGTTTCACAATCTGAGAAAGAACCGCCTGCTGATTATCTCTGAGGCTGTAATTGTATAATTGTCTGCCAATATGCAAATCCGACAGATGAAATATCTTCATATGCTATCTCCTCTCCGGCAATGCCGGGAATGTTCTTTCAGCAGTTTCTGACAGCCTGTCCATGATTCCTGTCATTCTCTTATCTGCCACATGCCAGACCCGCTGCAGGGGCCAGGGCAGTCCCAGAATATAGTCCCGGTCCTGTTCCTCCAGGCATTCAAGCTCTTTCAGAAATAATGCTTCATCCTGATACCGCTTCCGGCCAAAATCACAGGGAATATATTCAGCAGAACCATTCTCCACCGGTTCTGCCACTTTCCGGAAATGCACTTTTCCGTACCTCCCGTATTCTTTTACATAGGTGACTTTTTCCAGGGCAGTGCCTGCAGACGGTTCTTCCAGCAGAATCATCCCCTGCTCCAGATAATAACGCCATACCCTTTCTGCCACCTGTTTTTGGGACGCCGGGTAATCAATGGTTTCTGCAATCTGTTTTACGGTATAGCCCAAATCCGCCAGATGGCGGATGGCGCCGCCGTTTGCCATATCCTTTACAAAATCTGACAATGCCTTATTGAAATACTGCTGTCCCAAAAGCTGTCACCTCTTTTCACCGCATCCCGGATACTGTATTAAATCGTCTGTGTTTTACTGCACCCCAGATAACGTTTTAAATCTTCCATCTGTTTTCTGGCCTGCTGGTAGCCCTCCTCGTACAGTTTTGTCAGTTTTTCCGGGTCTGATTCCGTTCTTCCCACTCCGTGAGTGGTTTCCGGTGCGATTACAAACACCTCTCCCGCCTGTTCCCGCTCCATCAGCTTTTCCATACAGGCATTGTACCGTTCCGGTCTGGTTCTGATGTCTTCCACGATATTGGGATACTTTTTGTATAATTTTCTGGAAATATCCCCTGCTTTCTCCGGCTTTTTCACGTAACCCCGTTCTCTGGTGAGAATTACAATATTTTTATCACAGCCTTCTTCCATGGCATGTTCGTAGGGAATGGAGTCCGAAAGGCCGCCGTCCAGATAATACCGTCTGCCTACTTTCACCGGCTGAAACAGAATAGGCAGTGCGCAGCTTGCCACCAGCACGTCAAATTTCTCGTCTCTTCTGGGAACCTCCAGATATTCTGCTTTTCCTGTGTGAATATTCGTCACGCAGGCTTCCACTTTTCCCGGAAATGCCTCAAAGGCTTCATAGTCAAAGGCTTCCAGTTTGTTGGGCACTTCGTCAAACACAAAAGGAATGTTGTAATAATTCCTGTGTTTCAGCAGATGACGAATCCCCATATAGCGTTTGTCATTCATATATTTCTGAGCGATGGTCAGGTTCCTCCCTTTCTGCCCGGACAGGTAGGATACCCCGTAGGCAATTCCTGCCGACACCCCGATAAAATAATCGGGCATAATCTGTTCCTCTAAAAAAGCATCGGTGACGCCGCAGCTGAACACAGTTCTGCTTGCGCCGCCTTCCATGGTAATTCCTAATTTCATAATAACCTCATTTCTGTGTATAACATTTTGTCTGAACCATACAGCTTTTTTTACAAAAGCATATACCATAATCCCGGATATTCAGATATCCTTCTTCCAGCAATCCGGTATGATACGATTGCCGCTCTCTTTACATAATTCATAACGCTCCAGGGATTACAGACTTCCGTATTTCCAAACAGATAACCATCATACATGGTGTTTTTCCATATACTGAGTACAAGGGTTTTCCCAAAACGCCTGGACCGCGTAAACAGATTGACAGCCCCGCCTTTATCCAGCAAATCTTTTATAAAATATGTTTTATTTATATAGTAATATGATTATCTATCATACGTTTGTATCGCTCTATACCAACACTGATTGGTTTCTGTTCTGACATATATGCACCTCCAGTTCCGTCCCGTATATTCTATCGGATTTTCCCCGTATTTACAAGTAACAATTCGGCCTGCGACTTCCCTGTTACAGAATCCGTCTGAATTCACACCTTCTTACGGATTTCGCAGCAGATACAGATTCCTGGTCTGAACTGTTACGTTTACATTTTTCATCTTTTCCGGAATTTCTTGTCACCAGACCGTTTATCATGTATAATACATCAAAAGGGACTATAACCATACATTGAGGAGAGTGATTTTCATGAGTCAGTTACAGGAAATTCGTATGACCTATTCCGGTCTGCTTTCACAGAAAGACGGTAAAAAAATCGTCCGGATCATTTTTGAACGGGGAAAAGATTATGCAGAAGGAATTGTGCCTTCCGGTGTAATGGAAAAATCCTCCGGTTTCACACCGGAAGAACTGAAGCAGCTCAGTGAATATCTGATTTGCAACACAGATGATATTCTCACGAAAGCCAGGGAAGTGAACCCTCTCAGAAGCTGGATAAAAAAAGAATAACGTAAAGAAGCCCCTGTGCAGCCCGCACAGCACCTGTGATATTCGTTATCGGAATCAGTATCAGAACTTCTTTTTTGGCTTCGGCGCCGGCAGTTCTTCATACATGGCCTGAAATAATTCTGTCAGAAATTCTCTGTCATCCACATCTTCCACCAGTATCATTTCTTTTGCTCCTTTATACGGCGGCTCCAGAGGAGCGTCGGGAAGCAGTCTTCTGGCGGCTTTCACCGGTTTCACCAGAAACCGGTCGTCACAGATATACGCCGCAATTTTTCCCCGATAATAAATAATATATTCCCCCATCATCATACGATGGGTAATTTCTTCCAGACCAGATAACTGTTCCAGTATAAAATTCAGATATTCTTTGCCAGTGGCCATTGATTTTTCTCCTTCTCCTACTGGTTCGACTGATATCCGCACTTCGGGCACACATTCCCTTTCCGGTAATTGTAACCGCAGCGGTAACAGCATTTCACCTCATGCTTTTCCTTCGCCAGGTAGGCAATACTTCTGGACTCCGGTTTTTCTTTCAGATAGGACACAAATTTCCCCATAATATCTCCCAGAGCTTTCAAATCCTTCGGAGCAATTCCTCCCGGAATTTTAGTTCGGACTCCGTTGCTCCTGTCCAGATACAGTCCCCGGTTCAGAAGGCCTGTCATCCCTTCAATCCCCCGGATGGAACGGACTGGTATCATTTCACTGTTAAACACACTGTTATAAAAAATATGGTCCGGCGTCAGAATAAAACCTTCCTTTCCGTTTTTCCTTGCGGAGGAATCACAAATCAGAATGGGAAATTCATAGCGATCCCGGCCGGCGCCGTAGGTGTTCAGAGCCCTTGCCACAAGTTCTGCCTCTCTGGGGCCCCAGTCTCCGTTCATTACTTTCCGCACTTCATAGAAATGAAGTCGTTCGGAATCCCTGATTTTCCCCTTTAATTCTTCTCTCAGTTTTTCCACCAGCAATTCGCACTCATCCATTTTTATTTTAGTCAGACGCTTGTCAATCATCTCCAGCGTATTTGTTTTCAGTTCCGGCAGGAACGCTCCTCCTTCGATTTTCTCATAGGCCTCCGCCGCCTCATCAAAGGACATTCTCATAATATTGGGGCATATTCTGTCAATGACTTTTTCATCTATGGCACGGACTTTCTTCTCAATCATCTCAATGGCCGGCTCTGCCTGCTCTCTGGAAAATCCATCTTCTTTCAGTTTTTTCAGCATACGCATCAGACCGTTCCGGTCACTTTTTTCCGCCCGGCTCAGCATGGCGCTGATTTCCCGCTTCTCTGTAAGTCTCCGTTTTCCCTCCAGCACTTCCTGGTAGGTGGAAATATCCGCGTCCGCAAACTTGTCCAGCTTCTCTTTAAAGGTCTGGTACTGGCTGCGGTTCATATGTTCCGGCACAAGGGCAATCAGTTTTTTTACCTCCTCCTGTCCCTTCTGCTTCTTCACCTCATCCAGTGAATCCAGAAGTTCCTTCTTCACCGGTTCCGGAATTTCCCCCTGAGAAATCTCTTCCATCACACGTTTGATTACTCCGTATGGCTTATCCATACTTTCTGCGGCTTTCTGGCGCAGTTCTTCTTCCTCTTTCCGGAAAATTTCCTGTTTTATCTGCTTGGTAAATTTCTCTTTTTCAATCCAGTCCAGACGTTCGTCCGACTGAATCTGGCTGCGCAGAGTTTTTAACTGGAACAGGGACATTTTCTCCAGCGTCCGCATACGCGCCTTGTACCGTTCCCGGAAATTTCCTTCTTCCTCTTTAGGCGCTTTTTTTTCTTCCTGCTGTTTCCGGAATTTCAGAACAGATTCTTTTTCCCGGAACAGGAACTTCTTTCCGGAAGTTTCTTTGGGCAGAGCAGTTTCCTGACCGGACGAATCTCTGAGAGGGGTCTCCTTTTCTCCTGTATGTTCCGCCGGTTTTTGGGCGTCCTGTACCTTTGATTCCCTCTTCTTCCTTTCAGCAGCCTGCGCCTCTTTTCCGGTTTCGGCAGAGAGATGTTCCGATTCTTCCCTGGCGGATTCGGAGCGGGTATTCTCCTGTTCCGGCTGTCGAGGAGATATTTTTTCCTGGTCCCCGCGGCCGGAGGATATGTTCTCCTGTTCCGGCAAAGCTGTCTCCTGCCGGCCCGCAGAAGTCTCGTCAGATACCCGTGACGTGTCTTTTTTCTTTTTTCCGGATTTCCTGCTTTCTTCTTTTTCCCGCTGTCTTCTTTCCAGCAGTTCTTCTATTTTTTCCCGGTAAGGCTCCGCTTTCAGAGGCGGGTAAAATCCATCCTCTATCTGTTCCGTTATGGCCTGCAGTTCTTCCTCGCTTTTTTCTTCCAGTTCCGCGCAGGCTTCCTCAATGGGGGGCAGTGCATGTTTTCCCCGCCGGGCTTCGAATTCGTTAAAATTACAGTTGGAGGTATGTTCCGCTCTGCTGCCCAGCAGCTCCTGATAATCTTCATAGGCCTCTTTGTCGCCGCCGAATTTCATGGCATAGCTAAGCCCTTCCCGCAGCAGCCTGCCCGGCTTCGGAGTATAAAACAGGTTGCAGTTGCTGCAGGTATAACTTCTGGCCAGATATACTTTTCCTTCCTCCGTCTCTACCGGAAACTCCCGGCCCTGAGGATATACAGCCATGTACAGTTTTCTTCCGCAGCCCGGACACTGATAACCGCTTATGTAGAAATTATTGCCCAAACGGGCGGTATTACGCTCCGCAGCTTTGATTTCACTTTTGGTAAATGTGGCCTTCTCCGCGCTCCAGCGGATGTTATGCCACAGGCCAAGGCCCTTTTCTTCCGGGGCTTCCTGCTCCTTTTCCTCTTTTACTTCCTCTGCCTTCCGCTTTCCTTCCTCCAGTGCGGCCTCCACTACTTCCTCGTAAGTCATCTGTATATTATTTCGGTAAAACCGGAAATAGTTGTCCTGAAATCCCGGTGTTATTTTCATATCCTTTAATATGGCGTAAAACAAGCCGTTTAACTGGCTGTAATCCTTATCCACTTTCAGCCCTTTAATCACGCCCCATTTTCCAAAGGCGTACAACGTCATATTTAATACATTGGTGACCACTTCATTTTCCGCCACCGGCTCCATATCTTCTTCCTTATTTGGCAGCTCAATCACATTTGTAATAACTTTTCCATTGTCAAAATTAAAAATCAGAGACCGGACATTTCCGGAGAGAATCAGGAAATTATTCAGCACCACAAAATTCCCTGTCCATACCACGTTGACCCCCATGGTGTTCAGCATCCGGCCGAATACTTTCTTCAGTTCACTGTTTGCTTTTAACTGAATCATGGCTTACACCTGTCCTTTCTGCTCTACCACAGCCCCAAATGGCATCAGAGCCAGCTTCGCCAGCTTAAACATCTGCAGTCCGAAGGGAATCCCAATCAGTGTTACGCACAGCAAACAGCCCCAAATGGCAAATCCCGCTGCCATGGGAATTCCCGATACAATCAGCCAGATAATATTAACCAGCAGGGAAACTGCCCCGCCGCCATAACGCACTTCTTTTCCAAAAGGGCAGAGACTCAGGCCTGCAAACTTAAAGCACTGCACGCCCACCGGAATCCCCACAATGGTAATACACCACAGACATCCGGCCAGCAGCCAGCCCAGACTGCTGAACAGTCCGCCAAAAATCATCCACAAAATATTTCCCAAACAATTCATATCATTCTGTCCTTTCTCTTTCGTTTCAGTGCCTGCTTTTTAAAATCATAACGCCTTTTGCAGGAAGAACTGCCTGTTCTCCGCGGCCGTATATTTTTCCTTCTGTCAGTTCCAGACACTGCTCCGGTATGGAAATTTCCTGTTCCTTCTCTCCGTGGTTCAGTAAAAACAGATATTCCGCCTGTTCTCCCGTTCGTCTGACTGCCTCCACTTCTTCCGGCAGCTCCGCCGCCGATGCAATCTGCTGTTCCCGGCAGAGTTCCCGGATAAAATCCCGGTAAAATTCATCTCCGGAACAGGTTCCCACATAATATGCCTTTCCCATTCCAAAGGAATTGCATGTGACCACCGGGGTTCCTTCGTAAAAATCTTCCTGATACTCCGCCAGCGTCTCCGCCCCTTCCAGGTGCATGATATCACAGAGAATTTCAGCGGAATATTCCTGATTCCTGTATATAAACCGATTATTTCTGTGCTCCGGCAGAGCATCGCTTTCTTCTACCCATACGCCCAGAATATCCCGAAGTCTGCCGGGATAACCGCCGGTGATAACCCGGTCATTTTCGTCCACATATCCGCTGAAACAGGTAGTGACAAAGGCGCCGCCTTTCTTTACAAATTCCCGTATCCGTTCATCCACGCCGGGTTTTGTCATATATAAAAGGGGAGCAATTACCAGCTTATAGCCGGACAAATCATCTTCTTCCCCGATAATATCCACGGGTATATTCTGCCGGTGCAGGGCCGTGTAATAATGGAGCACCTGCTCCTTATAGTTCAGATTTACACTGGGGCCTGCGGAATACTCTGCCGCCCACCAGTTTTCCCAGTCAAATATCAGGGCTGTCTCTGCACGGATACCGGAGCCGATAATCTCATTTCCCATCTGCTCCAGCTCCCGGCCCAGCTCTGCCACTTCCCGGAACACTCTGGTATGTTCATGGCCTGCATGGCTGATAACCGCGCCATGGTATTTTTCACAGGAGCCAATGCTGCGCTTCATCTGGAAAAACAGCACTGCGTCGGAACCGTGAGCCACTGCCTGATAACTCCAAAGACGCATGACGCCCGGCCGTTTCAGTGCATTAAAAGGCTGCCAGTTCTGCTGACTTGGAGTCTGCTCCATCAATATGAAAGGTTTTCCGCCCCCTGCGCCCCGCATCAGGTCATGATAAAAGGCCGTCTGGCTGAAAGAATCTTCATTGGAGGGATAGTTATCCCAGGAAATAAAATCCAGATATTTTCCCCATTTCCGGTAATCCAGAGGTTTGTAAGCCCCCATCAGGTTTGTGGTCACCGGAATGTCCGGGGTATGTTTTTTTACTGCTTCGTATTCCAGCCGGAAGCATTCCAGAATACTGTCCGAGTTAAATCTGCGATAGTCCAGGCTGATGGTCTGGGCCGTGGTCCGCTCTGATTCCATATGCTCGCTGCGCAAATCCGGCAGCACAATTTCTTCCCAGTCATAAAAGGTATGTCCCCAGAAAGCAGTAGTCCAGGCATGGTTTAGTTTTTCCAGAGTACCGTATCTTTTTTTCAGCCATTCCCGAAAGGCCTTTTCGCAGTTTTCGCAGTAACATTCCCCGCCGTATTCATTGGAAATATGCCATGCAACGATATTATCGTAATTCTGATACCGCTCTGCCAGCCGTTCCGCCAGTTTCACCGAATACTTCCGGTATACCGGACTGTTGGGGCAGGAATTGTGCCTTCCTCCGAATTTCCGCCGGACGCCCCGTTCATCGGTTCGCAGAATTTCGGGGTATTTCCTGGCCATCCAGGCCGGATGGGCCCCGGTACTGGTGGCCAGACAGACTTTCATATTATTTGCCCTGGCCAGTTCCATAATTTTATCCAGTTTATCAAAACAGTATGTCTCCTCCGAAGGCTGCAAAGCCGCCCAGGAAAATACATTTAATGTCAGAGTATCAATGTGCGCCAGCTTCAGCAGACGCATATCTTCTTCCCAGGTTTCCTCCGGCCACTGTTCCGGATTGTAATCCCCGCCATAAGCGATTTTATCCTGGTTCCACACTTTATCCCACATCTGTTGTTCTCCTTTGTCTATCTGAATTTATATATTTTTGCAGAGCTTTTCTTTCTGTCTGGTAATCCATGACAAATCACTACGCTGATTTGTCATGGACCGGTACATGTATGGTGCCAGAGCATATGCCCCATCGCCCCAGGCGATCTGAAATGGGCATATGCAGTTACTGTTACTGTTCGCACTCAGGTCTCCTCCCATCTCGCCTTCAGGTCTCCTCCCATCTCGCCTTCAGGTCTCCTCCCATCTCGCCTTCAGGTCTCCTCCCATCTTCGATGGGGCCCTCCTCAAGGCAAACGATGGGGCCCTCTTCAAGGCAAACGATGGGGCCCTCCTCAAGGCAAACGATGGGGCCCTCCTCAGTGCATATTATACCATATTCATGCAAACACACAAAGATTTTTCTTGCAGATTTCCTTCCTGAGGTATAAAATATTACTGTTCCACTTCAAACTGTCACAAAGGAGTGATACTATGCCGCAGAATATTGATACCATTATTTTTGATTTAGACGGAACTTTACTGGATACTTTAACAGATTTGACCAACAGCGTAAATTATGCCATGGAGCGCTTCGGCTTCCCGCTCCATTCTGAGGATGCAGTCCGCCAGATGGTGGGAAACGGCGTTACGGTCCTTATGGAAAAAGCCATCCCCGGCGGACATGAGTTCCCGGAATTTGACCGCTGCCTGAAAGAGTTTCAGGAACATTATGCTGCTCACAAAAAAGATTTTACCAGGCCTTTCCCCGGTATTATAGATTTCTTAAAAAAGGCTTCTGAATCCGGTTACAAACTGGCCGTTGTGTCCAACAAATTTGATTTGGCTGTCAAAGGCCTGTGTGAGGATTTCTTTACGCCCTACATTACCTCAGCCATCGGGGAATCTCCGCAGGTAGCCCGCAAACCTGCTCCGGACACGGTGTTTGCCGCCATGAAAGAACTTCAGTCCCCGGCGGAACGCTGTGTGTACGTGGGTGATTCCGACGTGGATATTATCACCGCCGGAAATTCCGGCATTCCCTGTATCTGCGTAAGCTGGGGCTTCCGCAGCCGGGAGTTTCTCATGGAACACGGGGCAGAATACATTGCTGATAATGCGGAAGACTTGTGGAAGATTCTGGGTGAGATGGAGTCTCAGTAACGTACAGAGTAAAACGTCCGGTTTCCCTGAGGTTGAGGGAACCGGACATTTTACCCTGATGTATACAATGGAATGTATCCGCAGGTTCTTTTCTTAAGGCATGGTTTTCTTTTCCAGGGGAGGGTGTAAATATTTCTGTGTCTATGGAGGAAAAATCCTTCCGATAAAAATTGGTAGTGTAAATAAGTTTGTGTTTTTGGAAATAAATGGCTCCCTTTTGGTAAGAATCAGGATATGCAAATTCTTATCGAAAAGGAGTGTTTTTATGCCAGTAGCAAAGGAACAGATTCGACAGATTATCTCAGAAAACAACTTAAACAGCGTCACCGATGTCTATGCCCTCCTCAGGGACAGTTTTAAGGACATTCTACAGGAACTGATGGAGGCTGAGTTGGATGCGGCCCTCGGCTATGAGAAAAACAACAGGGGAGACTTGCAGACGGACAACAAACGCAATGGGCATTCCCCCAAAAACCTCAAGAGCCAGTATGGAGAATTCCAGATTGACGTGCCCAGGGACCGGAATGGGGAGTTTGAGCCGAAGCTGATACCGAAATACCAGCGGGACATCTCGGGGATTGAAGAAAAGGTGATTTCCCTGTATGCTCGCGGGATGAGCACCCGGGATATCCATGACCAGCTGAATGACCTGTATGGGATCGAATTATCAGCGGAGATGGTCAGCAGGATTACAGATAAGATTCTTCCACAGGTCAGGGAGTGACAGTCCCGCCCCCTGAACCCGGTATACCCATTTGTATTCATGGACTGCATCCACTACAAAGTCCGGGAGGATGGGCGGATACTAAGCCGTGCAGCCTATGTTGTGCCGGGCGTGACGACTGAAGGCTACAAGGAGATCCTGAGCATTACCGTCGGGGCAAACGAGACCGGCAGGTTCTGGCTGGGGATGCTGAACGACCTGCACAACCGGGGCGTGAAGGACGTGCTGTTTTTCTGCGTGGACGGACTGCCTGGGTTCAAAGAGGCCATACAGGCGGTATTTCCAAAGGCAGAGATACAGCGGTGCGTCATCCACATGCTGCGCAACTCGTTCAAATACGTCAGTTACAAAGACCTGAAAAGATTCGCCTCCGACTTCAAGGCGACCTACAATGCCCCAAACGAGGCGGCGGCCTGTGCAGAACTGGAAAACGTGAAAGAAACATGGGGGAAGAAATACCCCTACGCCGTCAGCAGCTGGGAGAACAACTGGGAAGACGTCAGCCCCTTCTTTCAGTTCCCGGATGAAATCCGCCGGATTATGTATACCACCAACATCATAGAGGGGCTGAACCGCCAGTACCGGAAAGTGACCAGGACAAAGAGCGTGTTCCCCAGCGACGCGTCCCTGGAGAAGATGCTATATCTGGCAAGCCGGAATGTCACGAAGAAATGGACGCAGAGATATCGGAACTGGGACCAGGTCCTGAACCAGCTGACAGTCCTGTACGGAGAGCGTCTCACGCAATACCTGTAAAAAAAACCGGGATGGCAATATTTGGAAACACCTGCCATCCCAGCCTTATTCCATCGGCATTGATAGTATTGCCAGAAAATCCCAGTCTTATTCCGGAGGCCGGGTGTGGGCAGAGCCCACGAAAGTGGCAGTCAAATACAATGCCTGTTTGCCATACAAAAAATCAGAAAAAATGTATAGAATCCGCCAGACTGGTTATACTATAAATAGAAGAAATAATTCGACAGCCCTAAAAACACAAAACCGACAAAATACTCTTACATATCTAATTCTTATCAGGAAAGTCTAAAGTTCATAGACACAAGATTTTTTACAGCCTCTCAAGAGCCAGCCTGCGTATTTTTGCGATCCGGTAATAATAACTTTTTAAAGAGACGTTATTCTGTTCGCACCATGCCTGGTTTGTCAGGCCGGAGGCCCTGCATTGCCGGATCACATCGAGCCAGTACTGAAATTTTACCTGCTTATCCGGAGTTAAAGTGGAAATGTCCATGAATATTCTCCTTTATCCAGATTTAGAGTTTTGGGAGTGGACTCTAAAAACTCTAACCCTAAGTTTACAGGAGAACGCCATATGTTTCACTACACGTTCTTATTTGACGCTTACACTATATCTGTCTGGCATCTTTATATTTCCATTTTCTATTCATATCTTAAAATTTATCTTGATTTTTCTTAGTCAGAGTTTCTATTCCCTTTTGACGTTCCAATTTACATATTACATCAGTTACCCGACTGTATACATCAAGAAAATCAGGTTTATTTTTTATACCCTTCATTTTATTATAAGCTTCACCCAACCTGGCAATCTGAGTTTTAAATGCTTCAAAATCCCCCAATTTCCTACCTGTCTCGGTCCATATTTGATGCAGTTCATCTATATCAATTTTTGTAATAAAAGACATCACATAAATATCCAATACATCCTTCATTCTTCTACATACACTCTCTCCTGAAATTGCATATAATTTGTCAGACAGCATTTTGGATAAACTTGCTCCTGTAATGGATATTCCATTCACATAGGAAATGTAAGGTCTGCTAAATCGGTTCTGCCTGACGCTTAAATCAATACTTGCGATCTTTTCTCCAATTTCATTGATAATTTTAAAACCGGCAGATTTTCTTTCAGCGAATGTTCTGTTGGCCTGGACATCTAAGGAAGAATCCACTTCTTTAACCGCATTTCTCAATGCTATTTCCATTCCCTCCATAGTTGGAAATTCACCAATCCAGTCTCCATCTATATCTCTGGTCGCTCTTTCAACCTTTGATGGATTATTATCCCTGATTGCAAGATTAAGAACCATCGCCCCTTTGAACACAATCGGCACACCTGCATTTGACAGTTCTTCCATCACCCTGTATAAAAATTCCATTAAATCCAAACACATCACCTACTCTTCATAATATTCAAGCGCCCATACCTTATATTTTTCAAATCTCTTTTTCAAATGCGCTGGCATTTCAAGTCCATCAAAACTCTCATTGTGTGCATCATAATAATTTGCCAAACTCTCCGTGATAATCTGCTCATCTCCATTTTGCTCTAAAAGGTCAATGATAGTCTGATTTACAGTAGTGCATAATAGTCCGTTTCGTTTTTCACACACAAGGGTCTCAAGAGATGGCACCAAAATCTGTTCCGCCCCATCTATATCTTGCTTTTTATCGACAAATATCTGTGCTGCCGATCTACATCCGCCATTTGTCAGACCCAAAAAATCCGCCGCCGTGTCAAAGGCAAGTACACATTCCACATCTGCTAATAAATTTCTTAGCTGGTCATTGTATGTGAAAACTGCCATTTATGCTCTCTCCTCTCCCATTAATTGTGTCATCTATTACTATTCTTACATCTCCAGAAACTTCCATAAAGAATAAATCTCTCCTAAATATTGTTCTGTGAATTCTCTTGCTGCACAAGCATATTTTACTGTATTCCGCTCTATTTTTTCTCCATACTCTTTCGTTCTTCTCTTATCATCACATATGTTTATGAATTCTTTCAAATTAGTTCCATTTTTCTGGCTATCCATCCATTTGTCAATATCAGCGGCATTCATTTTAGATTGATCCTGCATCTCTTTTATAATTTCAACCGGGTTATTGGAAAGAAAATAATGCAGTTCCATATCTGGCAAATAACTTTGAAATTGAATCATATTTTCGATATCTTTTAATCCCTTCTCACGGTATATCACCGCTTCATAATCACTCAATAACAGCTCTAAAAGCCTATAACAATCATATTGAAGATATATATGAATTTTATGTCCATCCTCCTTTAATCGCATACTATTGCATATATCAATATAGCTCATTTTCTTATTTCCCATCTGCGTAATTTTTTGAAACTGTTTCCCACAACTACATTGATAAAGACTGTTATCATCCTCTGCCGGCCGAATAATCTTCCCACATGCAGCACATCTAAGAAAATTATGCTTTTCTTCTATGCATACCAAAAACCTCTGCCATTCCTGTAAGTCGTCACACAGCCGCAAAAAATAAGAAAATGGATCTTGGCTGAAAAGCATCCTATCATTTTTATGATAATAATTTGTATGTTTATATATCGAAACTGCTGCCATTTCTATAATACACTGTTTCCTGTCATCCAGACTGTATATGCTGCCAGAAAAATAAAAATTCATTAAAAAGCTAATTGCAGACAGACAGCCATGATCATTCTTTTCATATTTCTTTCTTATTTCATCATGTGCCACCGTCTGAAACAACCAACTATTATTCAGTAATGCCTTGATTTCTGCAAAAACTGTCTTGACAGCAGGGTTTGCAATTTTAAAAAATGGCGCGAACTGATGTATTTCATCTGCCATCCGAAAATAATAAGCAAGCGGATAACCAATATCATGAAATAGCGCACTAACCAGAAAACTTTTGTAAATAATTTCTTTCAGCATCTTCCGTTTGTTTTCCTCGGACTCTGCTGTTATCGCTGGCAGAATAAAATAAGCATACTCATTGTTTTTGTCCATAACGCAGTCTGCAATGCAGTCGTCAAAATGAAAATCTTTCAAAAGCAAAAGTCCCAGATAAGCATTGCGGAACTGATGCTTGTAATGTTCCCGTATTCTTTTGGGCGCTCCTTCCGAAGAATGTTCCAGAAAAATACCATTTTCAATTGCTGCATAATTATTAACCAGTAAATGCTCCATACCTTTAATCCCTACAAATCTGGTAAGAATTTCATATACATTTTCAATCAGGTATACCTCTTTGGCTGCCTCTTCTTTATTATAAATTACTTGAAGGCTTTTATAAATTTTGGAGATTCCCTCTCTCGTCATCTGACACATCGGAAACTCTTCCACTTTATCCGGCTGTTCTGAAAACTCTGCAAAGATATCTTTCGCTTCTCTCTGGAAAAATTCATACATCTTTTCATCATTTAATTTTCTTTCCATTCCGCATCCTCTCTACAATCCATCTGCTTTTTACTTATAGGAATAATATTCTTCCCTATATTCCTGCGGCAATATAAATGCGTCAATATTATCAATCAGCTTCTTCTGATATCCAATCATGCTGGCATTTACCTGATCTGACACAAATTCTTTATAGCGTATTTTCATAAATTTTTTGTCTTTTAAATCTTTTAAAATATTCTCTGCGTCTTTTTTCCAATTAAATTTATGGTCGTCATAATCTTTTGAAATAAATTCCCAATTATGTAAGTCGTTTAATACAATGCTGACATTCCTATCCCCTCTTTTTAAAAAATCTTTAGCATCATTCAGGCATTCCACTGTTTTGCGTATTTGGGAAGCATCGAATGTAGTAACATAAAGTTCCTCAATTTCTGATATTTCTCCATTTTGGCGCATATTGTAGAATTCATTTAACAAAAACCGTTCCATATCTGTTAACCCTGGAGAACAATCTATCACAAACAGATTATTAATTTCGCAAGATATACACTTTTTCAGAAAAGAAAGCAAATCCTGTAAAAAAATAGAACCACTGATATCTGAATGCTGCCAGAAACGTCCACGAACATCATAATCCTGCCTTCGGTTCGCAACCGGATTAAGAAGAACCGCATACAAAACGGTGCCCTTATCTTTGTCTTCTAATATCTTATTGCATACTCTCTCATAATAACGCTCCTCATATTCGTCAAAATACTTCGGTTTTATTTCATCTGGAAATAATGCATAAGACATGCTTGTACCCAATCTGTCAATATCAATAAAAAAAATATTTTTATAGAATTTGTTCTGTGTGCAGTTATGCACACAATTTGCCAGCGCCACAGAAGTTTTTCCTGTTCCCCCTTTAAATGAATTTACCATAATAATCTTATTATCTGTATTTTTACCCATTATTTTCCTCCAATTTTGTATATAACTTCTGCATTTTTCTTATTGTATTCTCATCCAGCAAATGTATCCTCTGATCTGCGCAAATGCATTGGCGAAGTATCTCTATATTGTACAAATCAGATTCTGAAAATGTACGGACAGCATATTCATCAATGTCGTTTCGCTCTCTGATAAATTCCAGCATCTTTTGAAACTGCATAATTGCCGCAATATCTGCCGGGCTTGGCTTTTGTGGTTTTCCCTCTGCTTCTTCATAGTCCAACTGATATTTTGCGATTTCTGTCCTTTGCATATAATCCAGCATTAGCGCTGTTGGAATATTATCCGTTTCCTCATATAGCATCATCAGAAACTTTCTCTTGAACGTCTTGCTTTTATTTAAAAGCAAAAGTATATCTTCTATCAGCTTCCTATAATGATTCTCCCGCTCTGCATCCTCTTCCTGGTTATTTATAAAAAGCCTGCATTTCAAACAAATACTCTTGTTATGACAGGAAATCGTCAGATAAGGTATTTCTGATGTCTCGCCTTTGTCAGATAAAATACATGTTATATCATCTAATCCTGACACCTTCTCTAAAAACGGCTTTAAAAACACTTCCACAGAAGCTTCCCCGTCTTCTTTTAACAGCTTACGCTGACAACCCGCATGAAAATTCACTAATAGCATTTCCTGGCCTGACAAAATGCTGTGGTGCATCTGGAATTCTGACAAATGATACATATGCTGCATCAACTGCGGATTCGAAGAAAGAAGCACGACTGTACGATGTGAATCCGCGCTTATCTTCTGACGTATCTGATTTAATACAGACTGGTTTAATTCTTTTGTATCCCAAAATGCCAGTTTTACATCCTGGTTTAATTCCATATAGTGCATACTGTCCCATAAAATTTCCAGCACCTGAACTTGTTTTTCATCAAACATTTTCCCTACTTCAAACTGCTCAAAATCAAGCATCAGACGGTTGGGCTGATTGCGCCATTCCTTCAGTTTTGGTTTCTGGTACAGAATACTGCTATCTGCTAAAAAAAGGAGATCCGCATCGCAAATCATATGTTCGATATCATATTCCTGCCCATTGCTATACATTTCTTTCGTAAAACGGAATAGCACCTGAGGATATTCCACATCCATTTCCATATTTTCCTGCAATTGTTTTTTTAATTCTTCCTCTTTGTCACTGACGATATTCAGAATCACTTTATGTATCATGCTTTTTTCAGATTCCGCAAATCCCTTCAGCTTTCTTGTCATAGACATAATTTCACTAATATCATTGATGCCTACAATTGTTACATATACTTCAGATAAATATTTTTGACGCTCCATATAATCCAGCAAATCCTCATTCAAAAGGCGGATATTTATCCACGAACCTGCTGTATGTTCCCTTGTTTTCTCGAATATAATCTCCTGATTCATATTTTGAATACTGCTATAGTCAAGCTGATACAATTCTTCCTGTAACAACAAATAACAGACGGGAAACTCCATCACTTCCCTGCGGATCATCGCCCTGACTGTCTGTTCCCAGAATTCTCCTGCCTGAACAGCCAGTAATTCTCTGAATTCCTCATACTTTCTTTGCAATGAAATGAAATAATATCCCGCCAATGGATGATAAAAGGGCATCGAAATTTTACCATTTTCTTCTTTACAAAAGATCCTTTGCAAACGGCTTAGAAAATCCATGCCAAGGCACATCCGAGCTATTCCTTTATCCGATACACATCTTCCCATTAAAGCAAAATAGCATCTGACCAATTCTTCCTGACTCTTTGCGTAATGCCATAAATAAACTGGCGTATACTTACTGCCCTCTTCCTTTGCTTTCAAAAACAATTGCTGCAATTCTCCAAGTTTTTCCCGCAAAAACACTCTTTTTTCTTCCGTAAGACTCAGCAATTCCATTAATTCTCTGATTGTCTGAAACTCTGTTTCTATTTCCTGTTTCTCTGGATAAGAATATTTTTGCCTGCTGGCTGACAGTATTTCTTCCTCTTGCTTTACCCCTGAAAGGTTTTTTTCCACCTGCTGCATAGGTTCCTGTAAAAGTTCCTGCATTGCATATTCGTAAGAATTTTCATAATATTGATCCTCCTGCTTTTCCTGCGGCAAATCTTTGCGTTTTCTCCCGCCTCCTTTGAACAATTGTTCTATCTTTTCATCATATGGAACATTTTTAAATACACTTTTCAAGTCATTCTTTGACAGCCACTTCATAATATTCTGCCGGATTTCTACTGGAAATTCTACTTTTTTTTCTGTAATGCCTCCCATCAATTTTGTCTCTGCCAGTAAGGGATCTGAATTCCGTATTAATTTTTTTAAGTATTGCTTTTTCTTTGCTTTAGCTAAATACTTATCTAAATCCTTTGCATTGTCAGACTTTATACTCCACAGATCTAACTTATACAGCTTTTGAACTATTTTTGAAAATTTGAAATTTCCAGATTTATCAATACAGGAATCCAGATATACAAATAAGTCTTCCAAAACTATCTGTCTTGATTCCATAATGGTTTCCAGCACTTTTTTACAGTCATTATCCGGTTCCTGTCCAAATGCGGCTGTCAGACAATGCCAGAATATGTCCCTGTCTTCTGGTATCGCAGGATATTCCACAAAATCTTTCAGCGAATCAATCATCCTGACACTGTCATTGGAAAACAACACAATTCTTGACACATTTATGTCATTACGCAAAACCACCGCCTGTGAATACTCTTTCCTTTCAAACCATGCCATCGCGTAATCAGCTTCCTGTTTTAAAAATCCATCTACCAGGTTTTTTTCAATGTCTACAATAGCAATAAAATATTCCTTCCGACCTTTTGTCAGTAATTCAATATAGGCCCGCATATACCTGACAAATTTCCCTTCTATCATAAAAGCGTAAATTCCCCTTTCTCCTCTGGAAGTGTAACCACATATCCGCTGTCTGAAAGCCGAATCAGGCAATTAATTTCATCCAGATTATCAATCAAAGCCTGCTCATTCTGCCTGAATTCCTGAAACGGAACTTTCATATGCATTTTTTTTAACATCTTATCCATCTGATCATTCTTCTGAATACAAATCCCATATTTTTCCTGCAAAGAATCCAAAAAATTATCCAAATACGCGTACGTACTCTCTTCCTTTGCAAGATACAGCCTTACCAGAAATTCCAACAGGGACGGAGACAACGCAAAATATTTATGTCTGGAACGGGTCTTGGGAAATACAAATTCAATATCCTTTCCGCATGTATTAAGCGCCGAGGAAATTTTACTCAAAGCAGAACCTTTTCTGGCCTTGCTCATATCAATATAGCACATCACAAATTCTTCTGCCGAATACGGTTTTTCTTTTACCCCATCTAACGCAAACACTTTCCGAATAGACGGATACAGGGATGGCTTCGCATCCAGCTTAAAGTTGGAATTAAATACCTGCCTCACAAATTGTATCATTTCTTTTTTTCCATTTTTTCCTATTACAAAAATTTCATCATCTGAATTCTCAACCACAATATCCTGATCGTCCACCTGTTCCTCTTTCAAACATTTAATATAAAATTCTTTCAACTCTGTTTGGAACACAAAACGGATTTCCGAATAATTCTGTACACAAGCAAGGTGGTAGGCCTCGCCGTTGGATAAATGGCTGGAACCCTGACACAGCACATATCCCCGATTTGAAGTAATCGCTTTCTTATTTATAACAAATTGGATTACATAAAAATCCAACAATGTAGCCAGATAATCATATCGTTTATAAAAATCCAGATTTCGGAAAAATCTATGTTTCAACAGCTTGTATAAATCTTCCCTGAAATTCTTTCGGACATTCCTGAAATTACCTGATTTCAGCATATCAAGTTCGTAATTTCTTTTTTCTTCCCTTTTCCAGTCATCTCCGCCAAAATATTTCTCACAAATAGTGCTCATAAGATAACTCACCCCGTCTGCGCCACCGTACAGATACTCAAATAGTAAATTTTGCACTTCGCAGAAAACTTCCTCTTTCTCAATCCCCGGTATCATACAATAAAGGAGATGCCGCAGATTATATGAGGCGCTGCGCAGCATTTGCGGCTTCAATGGGAAATAATGATGGCTATTTTCACTAAACGAAATCATATCTTCTCCGGAAAACCGCTGAAAAAAATAATTAAACGACTCTTCCAGCTGTTTCTTCTTTTGCTCATCATCTTCTTCGCATATAAGGATTTTTTTATCAAAAAAATCTTTATATCTATACTGTTGTTCCTTTCCCCGCTTATCCTCCAGAAAAAATTCTGACAGAAAATTGTTAACTAACAAATATCTTGGCGTCTCTGGTCCCGAAATACCTATATAGGAAGCAAGTTCCCTCTCATTTACTTTATCGCCTGTGCCCATAGTCAACCCTCTTTTCTTATTTTAACCACTGTACTCTGTCCTTTCAAAAAATGATTTAAATGTTGGACACTCAATGAAAAATTGCACAATTCCTTCTGTCCCTGATCGTTAAATCTGACATGCATCCTTTCATAAGCGCCATTTTTTTTCTTCAAAATTTTCTGGTAAAATGAATTAATCCGGTATTCTTCCAATGACTTGCTATTATGGCTCAAATAATAGTAACCGTCTGCCATCATTAAATAACGGAACAATTTGTAATCTACCACAAGCGTAATCGCGTCAATTTTTTCATCTTCCTGAAATACATAACTGATGGAAAAACGATTTTGTTTCTCCGGCTTATGTGTTTCCATATCTAAATTTCCAAAATCCAGGCCATACCTGTGCCAAATCATGTCTATATTGCCAAGTTCAAATTCTGTCTGGATATCATCTCCAAACATCACCGGCGTATCCGCCACTTTCATGGCAATGTCGCTCTGCCCACGCCTTGTCAATCTTCCAAGGCCGCGCTTTAAGTAATAAAGCTCCTTGCTTTGGATCTCTGCCGAATCAATGAACGGCGTTCCCTGAAAAAAAGAAATAACATTTTGAAATTCCGTCAAATAATCTACTGCAAGCAGTTCATAAGGATTCTCTTTGCCATAAAAAAATCGTTTTCTCTTTTCCCTTCGGCATTCTTCCACTGAATTATATTTTAAGCCATCGTCTTTTGAGTTTTTAAACGCAGGATCCATACGGCTTATATTTAAAAGCACTTTATCCAAATGTTCTCCTTGATTAAAAACAGCATCTACAAAAAAATCTTCTGGCTTTTCCCTTTCTCCGCGTTCTCTGCAGCTATCACCAAATGTCACCATATAAGCCAACAACGACAACAATTCCCGGAATGTTACATGCTCTCCTATCAAACAGATTGCGTCACATATAATTCGCACACTTTCCATTCCTCTTTCTGACAACAGATAAGTTAGATTTTCCTGAAACGCACACTTTCCACAACACACACATTCCCTGTCTTCGCATGGTTTTCCGTCATAAGATAAAAAATCCCGCACAATTTTTTGAAATATCTTTTTATCCCGTGCAAGATTTCTTTTCTCAAAGTTTATAATTTTCACTCTCTCATTCTTCTGGGTAAGTTTTTCCATCAAAGATCGTTGATACTTAATCACACATTTTGTAAATATACCCACATTGGCTGCAATAATAATTCGCTCTTTTGTTTTGCCATCAATAATATCAGCAATTCTTTTCAATATTCTCTCTTTTTCCGTCTCTGGCTCAGCTGAAAAATCCATATACGGCTCGCAAAATCCGTATTCATCCAATTTTTTTCGCAGTGCCCGGATTAGCCGGGATTTTCCATCTCCGGCTTCTCCTGTCAGCAAAATAAATTGCAATTTATCAAGATGCAAAAGAATATCCTCTTCTTCTGGCAACGTAACTTGAAATCCCCCATCTGCTCTGCGTTCATCCATCATATTCACATGTCCTTGATATACAGAACAGTATTTTAATAAGTCGTCGATTTTTTCTGAAATATTCATACTTTTCACCTTTACCTGGTATTTTAGCTATAATTATATTCCATTCTTATTTTTCTGTAAAGGAAATTAATCCTATCATCAATTTACCAAATTGTAAATTGAGCAAATGCGATAAAAACAGTTTTTAGCCTGGCAAACTGTCCCTCAGACAGAGAACTCCCAGCCCACCCGCGGATTCGGATGGATACACGTCAAACCCTGGAAGCGACCTGTCCCCTCTCGCCTTAAGTAAGCCTTCACCTTCTCCCCATGCCTGTAGAGATTAGTAATGGATTTTCTCATTGGAACCCAACGCTTTGAAGTGGTTCCGTCATGATGACAGACCTTTTTGCAGACTTTAAATTCCTTTGGGTCGTTAATTGTCATCTCAATACGCAGGCTGCTGAATTAGTGTCTGCTGATTAAGCAAATATTTGCAACTTCCAACTCTTACATCTGCTCCAGTTACACCAAAATCGGATCAGATACAAAAGAGCATAAAGTATTCGCCTCTGAATCTTGAATAGATTCATCACAAATACAGATAATGCGACAGAAGTTAACTGCGTTTCCTCCAGCTTGGTGGTAATACAGTCCATGCCATAGCAGCGTTTGCTTAAGCTAAAAGTACGTTCCACTTCGATTCTGTCAGTATTATCCTGATACTCTTGTTTTTTATCAACTTTTACTGCAGCACTTGGTCTGCCCAGTTTTGGTCCTGACAGACGGATCCCATGCTCTTTGCAATAACTCCTGTTTTCTCTGGTCCGGTATATCTGATCTGCCAGCACACGTTTCGGATAATAACCGGTGCGTTCCTTGAAGCGTTCTACCGCTTCAATCAGGCAGGTGCTCTCGTTATATGCTTCAAACGATATTTTTTCGATGCGTCCGTATCCTTCACTGTCAAGGCTTAGATCAAACTTTGCACCAAATTCAACTGGGGCTTTTACTTTCCCCCTGACAATAGGACGAAGCCATGGCTGCGAGATGCTTACGATACGATGTTCCACTGAGTGTACTTTGTTATCGTACATGTACTTCTGCTGCTCGTACAGCGTGATGATAGTCAGATACAAACTAATTTCTTTATCTGTCATCGCATATCCGTCGCTCATGAACTTTTCCAGATATCCGATGTCTCTTGCAACGTAACCAAGCTGTTTGCGCAGTGCCTTCCTGATTTTCTTTGCACTATGTTTTTTACTTTTGGCAAATGAAAGATAATCTTTTCTGGCACGTCTTCTATAGCGTCTTGGCAGTGGAAGACCATAGGATTTGCAAAAACGGTAAATGATGGTTTCCAGTTTCTCCCTTGCTTCGTTCAGGAGTGAAATATCCTGGGGATAACGGATGTCTGCCGGTGCACAGGTTGCGTCCAGTGTCAGTGTTCCTTTGTTTGTGTCTTCTTTCAAAGCGTCATTATCGCCGGAGTTTCCGGAAGATGGTGGTGTATTGTTGTCATCATCTTTGTGAGCAAGAAGATACTCATTTACTTCCATCAGCATTTCAGCAGAAATGCGTTTGCGAAAAAGAACCAGTGTGCTTGCATCAAACGGAGCTTCTTCCTGATAGCCGGGAAGTCCGATAAAGTACTGCAGATATGGATTCTCTGTGATCTGTTCCACGAGTTCACGATCAGAATACTGGAACTTGGTCTGGATGATCAGGGCTCCTAACGCCATCCGAAATGGCTTGGCAACATTACCCGTACCACTCGGGAACAGTCTGGCATATTTTACTTCAAATTCATCCCATGGGATTCGGTCAGCCAGTTTGATCCAGCGGTTATCCGAGTTCATGTGGAGTCCCATAGGCTGGTTGAAATCGAGAAACGAGTGGTGTAACTTGTTAATAGGTTTGTACATTGATTTAGCCCCTTTATACATAAAATATGCAGAATAACTGCAAGAAAAACGGTTTGATTTTATCAAAATCCTTGCAGGTATTATACCATAAAATGCGGTAAAAGTCGGTAAAATCAAGTGTTTTAAACCTAATCAGCAGACACGAATTAATTTACCATACATCTTAATACTGATAGACTTCATTTTGAATTTGATTCTCCAGCCAATCGGAGGTTTGCAATAATCGTAGACTGCTTCTCCCGTAAATTTTAGAACGGAACGTGCCACAACCAGATATCATTATATACGGCAGAAGGCAGGATTAGAAAAATAAAAGTAATTTTTAGCCGGAAGACAATCTGGCTTTCCATTGACCAAATGACAGAACTATTTCAAAGGAATAATAATGTAACAAAAAACACATAAGAAATATTTTTAAGGAAAGAGAGTTGATATGGGAAGCAGTTTAGGCAAAATCTGCCTGTACTATTCCCATATAAAAAGCCGGAAATTCCGCTGTTTTTACGTCTTTCCGGCTTTGATTCACTGCTCCATTTTCTTCCTTCACCCGGCATTTTTTCTTATACGCTGCTTAGTCCAGCAGCATTACAACCAATGCCGCAATTCCCACTGCAATGGTAATCCCGCCGAATAAACAGCAGATTCTCCAGTAATTCTTCTGCTTTCCCTCATTTCCTTTATTCCGATAACTCATGATATAGGAAATAATGGCCATAATGGCAGAAATACTCAGTGCTGTTCCCAGATAGTCCAACAATTTCATACTTTTCCTCCTGTATATATGCTTTTCCTGATTCCGCTCCGGCTCAGTTCAGCCCCCGGAAGCCTTTCCCGATAATCTCACTGCTGTTGGTAATCATCATAAATGCATCCGGCTGATTCCATTTAATATAATTTCTGAGCTGAACCGCCTGGCCCCTTTTCATAACTGTCAGAATCACATATTTTCTGTTATGGGTATACGTCCCCTCCGCCTGAAAAATCGTGGCGCTCCGCACAAGCTCTTCATGAATAAAATCGCAGATAGGTTCCGGGTCGTCGCAGACAATGGTAAAATACTTGCACAGATTGATATTCTCAATGGTGGTATCAATTACCAGGGATTTTGCCATCAGTCCGCAGAAAGAAAACAGGCCGGTCTGGGCGTCAAATATAAAGCAGGCTGCCACGGTAATCATCAAATCCACCAGAAACAGAGCTGTCCCGATGTTGACGGTACTGTGCTTTTTCAGCACCATGGCTATAATGTCCGTACCGCCGCCGCTGGCCCCGATATTAAATAAAATAGCGGAGCTTAACGCCGGAAGGATAATGGCAAATATCAGTTCCAGTACCGGCTCATTCGTCATGGGGCGTGCCATGGGAAAATATTTCTCCAGCCCGCTCAGTCCCAGAGAAATCAGAATGCTCACATAAACGGTCTTGATGCCGAATTCACGTCCCAGCGCGACGAAGCCCACCACCAGCAGCGCCATATTGATGACAAAATTTATGGTGCCTGCACTGAGGGGCGTCACTGCGCTGAAAATGACCGCCATACCGGTGACTCCGCCAAAAGAAAAATTATTGGGGAATTTAAAAAAATGCACTCCCACCACCAGCAAAATTGCTGCGACTGTAATCATTGTATATTCAAATAACGCCAGCTTTACCTTATGTTGTTCCATAACCTCATACCTCTGCTCCTGTATCCTGCAAAAATCCTATTCCCCGTCTGTCTCTGGTTCCGGTGTCTCTCCGTCTGTCTCCGCTTCCGGCGTCTCTCCGTTTGTTTCATTTTCCGAAGTTTCATCTTCTGTTTCTGGTTCCGGTGTCTCTCCGTCCGCCTCAGTGTCTTCTGTATCCTCGTCCATCATTTCTTCCTCTTCCTGATAATATTCTTCCTGGGAAACTTCTTCCAGGTTTGCATTTTCACAGAGGAAATTTACCACTTTTTCCCGCACAATCTGCGTAATAATGCCGGCTTTTCCATAATCCGCTTCAAATTCTTCCACAGATTCATATTCATATTCTTCCGCCAGGGCTTTTGCTTCTTCCTGATAGCTGTCTTCTGTCACTGCAAGTCCTTCCTGGTCCGCAATGGCCTGAACCACAAGATACTCATTTGTCTGAGCTTCGGTTGCTTCTTCTACTGCACCTTCTCCCATTTCATCCAGAAATTCATCATATTCCATGCCCATCAGAGATGCATAAAACTGGTAGCCCTCCACGGTCTCATTATAAAAGAAATCATACAGCGCCTGAGGATAGCCTTCCACTTTTGCATTTTCCACAGCCAGTACAAGGGCGTCCTCACCTGCCGCCGAATCAGATTCCTCCTGAGCAGAAATCATTAAATCTGCATTTAAGTATTCCTCATATTCCGCTGTGGTATTATAATCTGAGACTTTTTTCACAAACTCATCATTGTATTCCGGAACAATGACTTCGCTGATTGTATTGATGGTCACCGTAAATTCCGCAGTCTTCCCGTTCAGCTCCGTATCCATTTCATTGTAATCCTCCGGAAAGGTTACCGGAAATGTAAATGCTTCTCCGGCATTTTTATCAACCAGATTTTTTTCAAACTCTTCCAGGAATTCTCCGGAGCCTATGACCAGATCAAAATCCTCTCCGGTTCCGCCGTCAAATGCTTCTCCGTCTATCACTCCGGTAAAATCAATATTGACGCTGTCCCCTTCCTGAGCCGCCCGATCTTTGATTTCCTTATACTCCGTATTTTCTTCCACCAGCTGCTGAATGGAAAATTCCACATCATCCCCGGACACCTCCGGTATGGGATACTTCACGTTCAGCCCTTTATACTCTCCCAGTTTCACATAATCTTCCGCTTTAAAATCCAGCACATCTTCCCCGGCTGTCTCTCCGGCGTCGTCTGATTCTTCTGTTTTTTCATCTTCTGTCTTCCTGGAAGCGCTGTCTTCCTGATTCTTTTTGCTGTTTCCGCAGCCGGTAAACACTGCCATTCCCAATAACAGCAGCAACGCTGCCAGATAACGTCTTTTTTTCATACTTTCCTCCATTTTTCTGCCTGTTCCGCAAAGATTTCCTATTACAACAACGCTATTTTAACACAAGATTTTGAAAAAATCATGAAAATTGTAATTTTTTTGAAGAATTGAAAACAGCAAATCGTTCCTGGAGGTGTTAAGCGTACTTCCTGGTCAGCCGGTAACCAGACATGCAAAGGATTGATCTGTGAACAGAATGTGGACAAAATGAAACGGATATCCAATAAAAACTGCCGGAAGAAGAATTCCTGAAAAATTCCTTCTCCCGGCAGTCCTCGATTCAAAAATTTTAATTTCCCTGCGGTCCGCAGTAAGGAGCCAGCTCCAGCCGCACAAACCAGCCCTGTTCATGGTCGCATACCGGACAGGTCATGGGTGCTTCTGTTCCTTCATACACATAGCCGCAGTTCAGGCACATCCATTTTGTCTCCACTTTGGACACAAACAACTGGTTTGCCTCCAGCAATCTGGCAAATTCTCCGAAACGGTCTCCGTGAATTTTCTCAATCTCCGCAATTTTGTGGAATTTTGCAGCAGCTTTGCCAAAGCCTTCTTCCTGAGCTTTGTCCCCAAAATGCTGATACACGTCGTCATGTTCTTCATACTCGTTATGCTGGGCCATTTTCAGCAGTTCCGTCATATTAGGGCTTAAATCCACGGGATAGGTACCGTCAATTTCAATGGTCTCTCCCGCCAGTTCCTTCAACTGATTGTAGAAAACTTCCGCATGTTCCTTTTCCTGGTCTGCAGTAAACCGGAATATTTTTTCAATCACATACAGCCCCTGCTGATGTGCCTGTCCGCCTGCAAAAGTATAGCGGTTTCTGGCCTGGCTTTCTCCGGCAAATGCGCGCATTAAATTTTTCATGGTTTCACTCTGCTTAAAATCTGTTGCCATAACTGTCTCCTGCCTTTCTTTCCATCCATTTTCCGGTGGACATTTACGCAGGTAGTATGTGCAGACATGGAAATTTTATGCAGGAACTGTCCATTAAATTTGCCTGGCTGCCTGAAATACCGGTTCAGATTCCGCTCTGAAATACTGTCAGGCATTTGCCTGCTCCTGACGCTCAAATCCATGAATCCAGTCGGCTTTCAGAAAGTAAATCAAAAATATAACGGAGCTCAGGCTCCAGGTCAGAGGATAGGCCCAGAACACCGTACGAATCACCGGAACCAGCTTCACCGCAACGGTAATATAGGTAATCCGAACCACACACCAGCACAGCAGCATAACCACCATGGGCACTATGGATTTCCCTGCGCCCCGGAAAATCCCCGCCAGGCAATGGGAAAATGCCAGCAGAAAATAAAAAAGCGTTACGGTTCTGGCCTGAGTGGTGCCAAACCGGATGACTGCCGGATTGCTGTCAAAAGCCTGAATCAGTGTGGGAATAAAAATATAAATACAGATTCCCACGATTTCCGCGGTAATGATGGAGCAGAAAATCCCGAATCTGGCTCCCTTTCTGGCACGCTCATACTCTCTGGCTCCCAGATTCTGGCTGATAAAGGTAGTCAGCGAAAGGGCAAAACAGGTGATGGGCAGAAAGCCAAAGCCCTCAATCTTGGAATATGCGCCGCAACCTGCCACAGCAGTCATGCCAAAAACATTGATATTGGACTGAACCACCACATTGGCCAGCGCGATAATGGAATTCTGTACTCCTGCCGGAAGTCCGTTGGAAATAATCTGGCGCATCATCCTTCCGTCAAACCTGATTTTACTCAGTTCAATCCGGTATTCTTCCTTTGTCCTCATCAGCCGTACCAGGCACAGAAAAGCACTGAAAAACTGTGAAATAATGGTAGCGGCTCCCGCAGCTCCCACTCCCATGTCCAGCACCGCAATAAACAGAAGATCCAGCACAATATTGGTAACAGAAGAAATAATCAGATAAATCAGCGGATGTCTGCTGTCTCCCACAGACTGCAGAATTCCCACAAAAACATTGTACATGACAAACCCTAAAGACCCTGCAAAATAAATTCTGAAATACAAAACGGAATTGGGGAACACCGTTTCCGGCGTCCCCATCCACGTCAGAATCTGAGGCGTAATCAAAACTCCTGCAACCGTCAGAAACACGCCCGCCGCCAGACCAAAGGCCACCAGCGTATGGACTGCCGCAGATACTTCCTCTGCCCTCCTGGCTCCGTAATAACGGGCAATGACCACACCTGCTCCCATGGCAATCCCGCTGAAAAAACCTACCATCAGAAAAATCAGGTTCCCGGAGGAACTGACTGCCGCAAGGGCATCGCTGCCTATAAAATTTCCTACAATCAGGGAATCTGCCGTATTATAAAGCTGCTGAAACAGGTTGCCCAGAAAAATCGGTATGGCAAAAGCGATAATCTTTTTCCAGATACTCCCTTCTGTCAGCAGCGTAGATGTTTTGTTCTGCATACGAATGATTCCCCCTCCTGTCTAAGATATTACAATTCCGCAGGAACCCCGCATTTTCAGAGGACATTCATAAGCACTCTGGGAACCGTTGGTGTCTATGTAGGAAATAGGACATTTCCTGCAGTCTCCTACGGTAAATTCTTCCGAAACCTCGAATTCCAGCACTGCTTTTTTCTTCCCGTGGGGGGATTCCTTCTGATTGATGTTTTTCCAGCTTAAAATCTGGCTGCAACCTCCGCATTTGTCCATACCCAGAGATACCATTCTGCCACAGGTAGGACAGGAATAATACATTTGGTCCATGGAGCCTCTCTGCTCCACCACTTCCGCCGGAAACTGTCGAATTAACTGTGCTCTGATATCATCCTTATCCATAATTTTCCTCCTTTTAACTGATATACTGATCCAGCTGGTGGGATACCTCCAATACACTGCCTAACAGAGATTTGGCATGTTCCGCATTGTCCAGGTTCTGCACGCTCAAATCTGCCGCCTGTACGGAGGAAGCTGTCACTTCCTGCGTGGTGGCGGAAAGGTGCATGATATTCTCCACTATCTGGTTATTTGCCTCTGACAGACTGCCCAGCATCTGGTCTATCTGAGCAATATCCTCAGTCAGAATATTTACATTTCCATTCATTTTATCAAAACTTTCGGAAGCCTGTTCAATCATCTTCTCCTGGTACTGCGCTGCATCCACAGACCTGGACACTGCCCCTGCCGCGGCCTGGGCGTCTTCTGACAGCTCATTGAGGATAGACGCTATGCTTTCCGTTTCTTCTTTGGTCCGCTCCGCAAGCTGGCGGATTTCATCTGCCACCACTGCAAATCCTCTGCCGGCTTCCCCCGCCCTGGCACTTTCAATAGACGCATTCAGAGCCAGCAGATTGGTCTGGCTGGAAATTTCAAAAATAGTATCCGTAATGGTTTTTACCGCTTCGGTGCGCTCCTGCAGTTTCTGCATGGACGCCGCCACTTCGCCGTTGGTGCCTGCAATCACATCAGACTGCTGCTTCAGATGATGCATAATCTCCAGACTCTGGCTGTTTAATGCTTCTGACTGTTTTGCCACCTGCACCATATTTTCCGAATGCTCCAGCGTGGTTCCGATGGAATCCTGAATATTCCGGGTCTGGATGGTCTGGGTCTGAATATTCTCCGCTGTGCTCTGATTACTGTCGGAAATATCCTTCATGGCACCGTTTACAATTTCTGTGGAAGCGTTCAGTTCATTTACAATCTGCACCACTTCTTCAGTACCTTTCCGCACTTCTTCCGCCACTTCCAGTACATTTTCCATTACCTTTTTCTGGCTTTCCTGCTCCCGCGTCAGGCTGTGCCTGGTGTCATGGTTAAATTTCTCCGCAAGCTGGGCCGTATAATAAATCAGGAACAGCATAACCGCTATGGCAACCGTAGCCCAGACCTGCTCCTGGGCTGCCTTTCCCTCATAAGTATGCGCAATCAGAATTTTATAGACCGTAATTCCCACATTCAGCATAAAACATGCAATACAGGATATAGCCGAAAATTTCCGGTTAAAAAACAGGATACAGGCGATATATGGAATCGCAGCCATAAACCGGACAAAAGAATCATCAAATGCCAGGGACATAAAAAACGCCACAATAAAGAGTCCCACAAACGTAAGATAACGGACATTGACGCCGTCAGGATCCCGTTTATTCCAGAACAGAGAAACCCCTGTAACCGCCATCACAATCACGGTAATGGTTCCGGCAAACCCCGTGGTCCGTTCCCCCTGCGCACAGGAAATCCAGACAAGGCACAGAATAAAGAAATAAAAAATCATATTACCAAAGGTCAGGAAATGATTTGCCCGTTTAATCTGATCTTCCTTCTTCGCATATGGATACTTTTTTCTTACACGTTCTTCCACAATCTCACCTTCCTTAAAAAATTTTTGCATATTTCTGTATGATTATAGCATATTTTAAGGAAAATTTAAATAATCTGTTCAAAATTAGCATAATATTGCTACAAAAAAACGCGTCTCTTATTCTATATAACCCAAAAACACGTTCCCGGCTTCTTCAAACATGGTGTTGCTGTCCTGTCTTCCCATTTTACGCACCACATTCAAATCCGGATAATACAGAAGCGTGTTATGTTCGTCATAGCCCACAATCAGCACCGCTCCCTGTTCTACCATGGCGAATACGGGAGTATTCAGGTTTACATAATACAATACCTGTTCTACCCCGCATCCTGTCAGATCAATCACCTTTCTACCGTTTAATGCTTCCTCCAGTATCTGTCTGGGCGTCTCTCCCTGAGCAACCAGGTCATCCACGTCGATATTAATTTCTTCCGTTCTCAGCAGATACGTCAGGCAGCGGGAAGCCGGATTGTCGCTTACTCCTGCCAGATCCACCGTACCCGGTCCGATGGCAGGCTGGACGCTTTTCCGGCCCCTCTGCCAGATATACTTCTGTTCCTGGCCGATTACCACGCCCATGGACTGGTCGGCAGAAATAATGGCTTCCTTCAGGGAAGGCGTGGAGAGAAGGATTTTCCCGCCGCTGTATACGTAATAGGTTTCCTGCTCACTGCCTGAATCCAGCTTTACAACTCTTTTTTCTTTCAGCACCACTTCCTTCGGCACCACCACCTGAGGCTGTCTTGCCGTTTTCTCCGAAGACGCTCCAAGAACAATCCGTACCTGGCACTGCTTTTTCTCAGTCTGGGTGGTTTCCAGAATAATTTTCCTGGAAGATTCCAGCTGCTGATTCTTTATCGTATCCTGCTCCACACTCTCATAGCCTGTTTCCGTGCGGATTTCCCTGTCCAGGAAAATGGTTTCCTGTTCCACATATGCTTTTGACACATAATATCCGCTTTTCTGGTAATCTTTAATCACCTGAGATTTTTTATCCACAATCACAATCCGGTACATGGGAATTCTGGTATTCCCGGCGGCATCTGTGACAATATCTTCTTTTCTGGCGGCTCCGTACACAAAATCGCTTTCCACGAATCCCACAGGTTTCAGATATTCTCCTTCATCCCCCTCAATGGTACGGCTTTCCTCCCCTTCCAAATCCATAATTTTCAATGTATGGGCCTGGTTCTGTTCCCCTTTTTCCTGCCAGGCAATATAGCGTCCGTCCTCGGACACCGCATAACTTCCCGTTTTCAGCCCTTCCATCACCTGTCTGGCGTCTCTGGCCGCAAGGTCAATGCGGTACAGCACGTCATCGGCCAGCAGATAGAAAATATTGCCGTCGCTTACATAGAAAAGATTTCCCCATTCCGCTTTCAGCATCTCCGGAGATTTGTAATAGGGAATAAACAGTTCTTCTTCGATGGTATTTCCCACGCTGTCATAGTGAAATACGCAGATTCCCGTCTGCCCCTCATGGAGCCCCCGGTTCATATATCCGTACACTACAAAATCCATGCTTCCCGTCTCATCAATTTTCATAATCTGAATCTGATGTGCGGAATGGTTCTCCCGGTCGGAAATTCCTTCCGGGCTGCGGAAGCTGTACACCTGGGAAAGGCTGTTTCTGTCGCTGTTGTAACTCCACAGTTCTCCCTCCTGAACAAAGGCAATGATATTCCCTTTTTCATTTGTCATATGCTCCACATCGGAAGACCGAATCCCCAGAAGCATTTTATTCCGCTCCACCCTTCCGTTTTCTCCCCGGAAAATCTGATTCATGGTACGCTCAAAATTGAGCAGATACATGCGGCCTGCCTGCTGGTCATAGCGGACCCTGTAATATTCTTCCACGTTATAATATTCCACTTCCCCGTTCTCTCCTGCGGCTGTCAGCACATAGGGAAGGATAATGGTATTGTAGGAGCTGCCCATTTCTTTAACGGAAGGTACCGGCTGTTCCAGGCGCTCTCCCTCAAAATCCGCCCAGCTTACCTGCCGCAGGCTGGAGTGGATGGTCACTTTCTGCAAAGTGGTATTGTCCCCCATACTGTCCGGCTCCAGGTAAGTGGCAAGGTTGTCCGCATACTCCTTATCAAAGGTCTGGTCATGGAAATCTTTTACAAACTCCAGGGATTCCCCGATATAACAGTCGCTTTCTCTGGCAATTCTGGTGTAGTAATACACCTGCTTTTCCTGGTATTTTACAGAGAGCACCAGCATATACTCCGTATCTTCTTCCAGAATATTCTGGAACTGCAGAGACAGATGTATTTCACCGTTTTTTTCCGAAAAATCAGCCAGATTTCCATTTTCAATCAGCCGCTCCATATTCATGGTACGCACTTCATAGGCCACTTCGTCAATCTGATTCTGGCATGTTTTTATCACCACAGGCAGGGACAGTTCCTTACCCAGAGGAGTGATGGTATCGCGCATTCCTGTTCCGTCCCTTTCGGATGTGTATCCGTACAGCTCATTGATTCTGGTATCTTCCCGCTGTAAATACACCACAGGCAGGGTGGCCGGGGCCATTTCCGATGTCATATCCATACTGTCCTGATGGCTGAACAGCCCTGTAATTCCGACGGTTACACAAAAAACCAATATTAATACAACTGTCTTTATCAAGCCTTTACGCATTCTGTTTGTCTCCCTTTCCATCCTGCAGTACAGCCAGTGTGGGCTCTGCGTGCAGAAATTCCATTACTTCCCGGTATCCCCTGCTGTCTTTTGCCTTTCCTTTTTTCACCGCGCGAATCAGGATATTTTTGGGCGTATGCTCCATATCAATAAATTCCAGAATCTGCACCTGATAGCCCCTGCTCTCCAGAATCTGCCCTCTGAGGGCGTCGGTAATCAATGCTGCCATCCGCTCTCTGATCAGGCCGTAGCCCAGCACCGGGGCCAGTAAATCATTCCGTATCTGGCGGTTCAGCTCGTGCTGGCAGCAGGGTACGGACAGAATTACCCTGGCGCCCCAGCGAATGGCCCGGTCCAGCGCATAATCGGTGGCTGTGTCGCAGGCATGGAGGGTAACTACCATGTCCACCTGGGTTACTCCTTCATAACCGGCAATATCCCCCACCTGAAATTCCAGTCCGTCGTATCCGTATTTTTCCGCCAGGCTGCTGCATGTCTCAATGACATCTCGTTTCAAATCCAGTCCGATAATATGCACCTGATATCCTTTTAATTCTTTCAGATAATGGTACATGGCAAAGGTCAGATAGGATTTGCCGCAGCCAAAATCCAGGATGGTCACTTCCCGGTCCTGGGGAAGCTGCGGCAGTATATCTTCAATAAACTCCAGAAAACGGTTAATCTGGCGAAATTTATCATATCTGGATTTAATAATCTTTCCTTCTTTTGTCTGCACGCCCAAATCCACCAGGAAATCCACTTTCCGCTCCGAATCCAGAATATAATTCTTCTTCCTGTTATGGGACAAATCCGTCTGTTTATGTCCCGGTATACAGTCCGGACAGCCGCCCTGCTGTTCTCCGGGCATTCTGCCGGCAGGACAGGCTTTTTCCTTTATGGTAATTTTTCCCTTTTTACTCACCAGCACATTAGCCTGTCCCTGCTGAGAAGTCAGAGCAAGCTGGCGGTATTCTGTGATTTGTTTCTCAATCTCTGCGGCTGCTTCCTCCATGGAATAATTCCTGTGGAAGACTTTCTGCTCCCGATATTCGCTGGCCTGGAATACCAGGCTGTTTTTTATCAGAACCGGACGGAAAACGATTCTGGCGGCGCTTTCCCGGCGGCGGGGGCCGCTGATAACCGCGTGAACAAGCTGTTCGTTAAAATATTTTTCCAGTAACTGGTGCAATTCAATCATAATGGGCCTTTCTCAATTTCAGTAACCATCTCTTCCGGCTCTGTATTTATCAAACATTATACACATTACTCCTGAAAGGTCAATCCTTTTTAAAAAGAACTCCCCGCAAAACTTACACAGTCCCGCAGGGAGTCTCCTTTCAGATACATGCAGCTCTGTGCACGTCTACCACCAGCGGCGGCAGCGTTTATGGCGGCATCTTCTCTGATACATTTCGTTAAACAGCAATACCTCTATCAGATTCTGCAGACCATTATTCCCCTGAGGCGGCCTGCCCGGAGGCGGTGGCGGCGGTCCCCAGCCCGGCCCCGGAGGCGGTGGCGGCGGTCCCCAGCCCGGTCCTGGCGGCGGCCCCGGAGGCCTTCTCTGTTCCACCATGCGGCCTTCTAACGGAAGTTCCTCGGCCTGCATATCGTCTGTTTCGTACTGTTCTGCCTCGTAAGGACCTGCCTCAAAGCTCTGGATATTCATCTGGCCGCCTGTGGCCCCGTCATAAATCCGGTTCACAATCTGCCGGAGCATGAGTTTATCCGGATATTCGTCGAACATCAGGCTGCCTTCATATTCCATCTTGTCGCATTCTTCTTCTACCAGCGCCTGGATGGATTTTACTTCTTTGGGATACATGTCTTTTAATTTCTGCATATCTTTTTCATATTCCAGTTCTTCCAGATATACATTCTGCATGGGATATGCCATGTAAAAAGGCATTTTGGGCATATTCCTGTCCGGCATCCGGTAAAACATTTCCTGTCTATAATCCACTGCTTTACTCCCATTTTTTCTGTCTCTATACTATATGCCCCGTTTCCGGTTGTGCTACACCGGATTGTCTGTTTCTTCCACAATAACACATTTGACGATATTTTTCTACTTTGCTATACTTATGATAACAGTTCGGCCCCGGCCTGTCCGGTGTAAACCGTGCCGGCATACATGAGTACACGACCCATACCGTGGTTATGGGCAAGGCGGCTGCTATCAGGCTGTTAATTTAATGACAATTCACAGAACGGAGGAAATTATGAAAGACACCAGTGCTATTCTTCTGGTCAGTTTCGGCACCAGCTATGCGGACAGCAGAAGGAAAACAATTGATAAAATACTGGAAAGAACTGCAGAAACCTTTCCGGACTATAAGATTTATCAGGCATGGACCAGCAAAATGATTCTTAAAATCCTGAGAGAGCGGGATAATCTCATCATTCCCACCATTGAGGAAGCCATGGCCGGACTGCAGGAAGACAACATTCGGACACTGATTGTACAGCCCACCCATTTCATCAACGGACTGGAAAATGAGCTTATGACGGAACTGGTCCGGCAGCATACTTCTTCCGAGCTGGACGTCCGGTTCGGCGCTCCTCTGCTCAGCAGCACCCAGGACCAGCAGCACGTCCTTCAGGCACTGTTCCGGGAATTTTCCTGGCTGCCGGAGGAAGAAGCGCTGGTATTTATGGGACACGGCACCACCCATTACGCCAACTCCGTGTACGCCGCCCTGGATTACATGATGAAAGATATGGGGCACCGCAACTTTTTTATGGGAACAGTGGAGTCTTATCCCGATCTTGATACTTTAATCCGGCAGGTAGCCCGCACCAATGCAAAAAAAGTCCATCTTGCGCCTTTTATGCTGGTGGCAGGAGACCATGCCAACCGGGATATGGCCGGTTCAGAGCCGGATTCCTGGAAGTCCCTGTTTGAAGCCGCAGGATACGAGGTGGAATGCCATCTGCGGGGACTGGGAGAATATAAGGCTATTCAGGATATTTACCTGAAACACCTCCAGGCAGCAATTGAGGGACAGCAGCCTCATTTTTTCCAGTAGGTATTTCCCTTCCGCGCCATAATTCCCTCGGAAATCATATCTCTGCGGATGGTACAGAAATCCTCGTGGAACCGGGCAATCAGCTCATTGATTTCCTTTTCTTCATATATTCTGCCGGGCTCAAACTGCCCGGCAATTTCTTCCAGACAAATCCGTTCTTTTTTCCGCTGAGCAGGAATGGATTTCAGCCTGCCATATTCAAAAAATGCGGAAATTACTTTCCTGCGGTAAGCCTCCTCCCGTTGTTTCTGTTCCTGTATCTCGTCCGATTCTTCTTTGATGATATCCAGAATATTGGCCATGAACACTTCCTGACGGATGGAATACATGGTATAATACTGCTCTTTGTAAGAAGTTACTGCTTTCACATCCTCCAGCTTTTTCAGATGAAAGGAAATCGTCGCAGGGGTAAGGCCGAGACGCTCTGCCAGACGCTCCACGTACATGTCTTCCTGTATCAGGGATTTCAGAATCTGCAGCCGGGACTTGTCCGCCAGGCATTTAAACAGTTTTACCGCATCGGTTTCCATCATTGTCCCGCCCTCCATAATTTATTAAATTTTCCTTTAATTTCTTCTATAGTTTCCAGTTTAATCGTTTCTGTCACAACCTTCTCCACATCCTCATGCTGTTTTGCTTTCTCTTTTGAAATCTTCCAGTTCGTCAGGGTCTCTTCCAGCTTTGCCAGATATTTTTCCCTTAACTGCTCTTCCGATTCCTGTCTGCTTATGGCTTCAAAAACTGTTTTGCAGATACCATAGATATTAATTCTGATTTTCATCAGATTGGCCTCGTCCTTCCGGTGAGTAGCTGCCAGCTCCCCTTCTTCCCGACGGAGTTTTTCCACAGAATCATCCAGATATTTCAGATATTCGTTCATTGTTTTCCTGCCTCCCTGTTTTAATTTTATATTTATCTAATCAGATATGGACACTATACCACCTGCTCAGGAAGATGTCAATATCCATTTTGATATTTATCTAATTACTTGTCTTCCAAGAAAGAATCCTGCTTTGCAGGATTCTCCGCGTGCGAGCGGATTGCGCAGCAATAGACTTCCTCTCCACGAGCTGCGCATCCCACCCGAAGGGCTTTATCTTACAGGAAGACACTTTCACGCTTTACCATGACAAAGTCTTTCCTGTAAGATAAAACAAAATCCCCCGGAAGGCCGAAACCTCCGGGGACTTTTGTTTTATTATTAAATACAGATTTAATATACGAAAACTGCTACGCCGAATGCCGGCAGGGGATATGCAAAGGAGAACGGACGGTTATCGCATTCCTCCTTTTCCGCTTTGTACACCAGCGGACGCTTTTCGCCCTCTCCGCCGTATTTCTTATCATCGCTGTTAAAAATCAGCTTATACTGCTTTTTCAGCGGCACTCCTACACGGTAATCTTCCCGCGCTACCGGTGTAAAGTTGCATACAAACAGCAGGTTATTTTTACCGCTGCGGCTCTTTCTCACAAAACTGAAAATACTTCTGAAATTATCGTCCGCATTAATCCACTCAAAGTTATCAAACCGGGTATCTGCTTCGTACATGGCCGGATATTTGGTGTAAATGTGGAGCAAATCTTTTACATAAGTCTGAAGCTGAAGATGTTCCGGTTCTTCCAGCAGGAACCAGTCAAGTTCCCGTTCCTCGCTCCATTCCCGGAGCTGGCCGAATTCCTGTCCCATAAACAGCAGTTTTTTGCCGGGATGGCCCATCATAAATCCATATCCTGCTTTCAGATTGGCAAATTTCTCTTTTCCTTCCCCTGGCATTTTGTTAATCATGGAGCACTTCAAATGTACCACCTCGTCATGAGACAGCACCAGAATATAATTTTCACTGTGGTTGTAGCTCATGGCAAAGGTCATCCGGTTATGATTGTCTTTCCGGAAATATGGGTCAAGTTTCATGTAATCCAGGAAATCATGCATCCAGCCCATATTCCATTTATAACTGAAATTCAGACCGTCATCTTCCACTTTTCCGGTCACTCTGGGCCATGCGGTAGATTCCTCCGCAATCATAACGGTTCCCGGATTTCTTCCCAGAATCAGCGTATTGATATGTTTGAAAAATTCGATTGCTTCCAGATTGTGGTTGCCGCCGTATTTATTGGCTACCCACTGGCCGTCCTGTTTGCCATAATCCAGATACAGCATGGAAGCCACTGCATCCACCCGCAGGCCATCCACATGGTAATGCTCAATCCACATCAGCGCACTGCCAATGAGGAAATTCTTCACTTCATTTTTACCGTAATCAAAAATCTTGGTGCCCCAGTCGGGATGTTCTCCCTTTTTCGGGTCTGCATATTCATAGAGGCAGGTGCCGTCAAATTCTGCCATACCATGGGCGTCTCTGGGGAAATGAGCCGGAACCCAGTCCAGAATCACGCCGATTCCATGCTTGTGCAGATAATCTACCAGGTAAGCGAAATCCTCCGGCGTTCCATACCGGGAAGTGGGAGCGTAATAACCGGTTACCTGATAGCCCCAGGAACCGTCAAAGGGATATTCTGAAATTCCCATCAGCTCCACATGGGTATATCCCATTTCCTTTACATACTCTGTGAGCCTTACCGCCAGTTCCCGGTAAGTGTAAAATCCTTCATCTTCCCTGCCCGGATGACGCATCCAGGAGCCGGGATGTACTTCATAAATAGCCATGGGCTGTGTATGCACATCTTTGCACGCCGCGCGCTTTTCCATCCATTTGCTGTCTGTCCACTTAAAGGCATTGATATCTGCCACTGCGGAAGCATTTCCCGGCCGCAGTTCCGCATAATTTGCAAAAGGGTCTGCCTTGTAGAGCTTTCTGCCGTCCGGAGTTTCAATATAGAATTTATACAAAGCCCCCAGCTGCACCCCAGGAATAAACAACTCATAGATTCCCATAGGCTCCAGACGGGTCATTTCATTTGCGTCTTCTTTCCACTCATTAAAATCTCCTATTACGGAAACTTTTGCCGCGTTGGGCGCCCACACTGCAAAATACACACCTTTTTTCCCTTTTTCCGTAACGGGATGTGCGCCCAGTTTCTTATAAATATCATAATGTGTTGCCTGTCCAAAATAGTACATATCCAAATCTGAAAAACGTTCCATCACTATCACTCCTGTTTCCAATATTTTATTCCTCAAAGTCTTTTTCTCTCAGATAGAGATATCCTTCGGGGCTGAACTTCTTTCCGCCAAATAATTTTTTCAATCCACCTCTTTCCGCACTGCTGATGGCCATATCCACAATTTCTTTCACTTCCGTTAATGTTGTGGCCTCATCCAGTTTCTGTATGTTGCTGATACGGTTGTAAAGTGCTAATATCCCCATATCATCAATTTCACATTCCTGCTCCTCTGCATATGCCTTTGCAAATTCCACCAGTTCATCGCTGGTAAACACAGGTATTTTTATCCGCTCTGTAAATTTTTTTGCAAAATTCACATCCTGGCTTAACACCTTCTCAATTCCTTTTCTGGTATCCTCCAGAATAAACAGAAGCCCGTCCGTATTCTGCTCCATCAAAAGAGAAAGTCTTGTGGCTGTTTCCGGAGATATTTCTCCTGCTTTTTCTATAATCAGATAGCCCCCTGCTATTTTTTTCAGCAGTTGGCTCAAATCCTTCTGATTCAGGGATTCTCCTGTAATTTTTCCAACTTTTCCTGCAGGATGGCTTCCGCTTTTCTGCACTGCCTTAATAATATCCGTTGCCAGCACCGTCTTCCCGCTGCCCCGGCCGCCCATAATCAGAATATTTCCGCTGGCGGAACTGCTGTCTTTCCCTTTCCGGTGCAGAGCGCCCTCTAACACCTGGCAAAGCTGCTGCTCCATTCCGGTTACCGGAACAAAATAGGAAAAGATTTCTTTCTGTTCCTCACTCAGCTTCCGAACCGGTTCTTCGGCAGGTTCCAGACGAATCTCCGGAATCCCTTCATGCTCTCCGGGAGACGTTGTTTTCACAACGGGAATATAAGAAGTTTCTTCTTCCAGTTCTGTCCTTACTTCCGGAATAGCCATTTCTTCCGGCCCGATTCTCACTTCCGGAATCATCGGTTCCTCCGGCCTGGTTCTCATTTCCGGAATCATCGGTTCCTCCGGCTCGGTTCTCACTTCCGGAATGGCCATTTCCTCCGGCCCGGTTCTCACTTCCGGAACCGGTACAGCTATCTCTTTTGCCTCCATCCCTGCTTCTGCAACCGGTTTTAGCGGTACCTGATTTTTCTCCTCCCTGGCCGCCTTTGCTGCCTGAAATACAGAGGCCAGATATCGTTCCGCATCTTTTTTCTCCGCTGCAGCCTCCGGAATCTCCACAGCTTCCAGGTTTTCTGCCGCAGGAATCCGGGGTTCTTCTTCCGGAACCGGAGATTTTTCTTCCGGAATCCGGGGTTCTTCTTCCGGAACCGGAGATTTTTCTTCCTGAATTCGGGGTTCTTCTTCCGGAATCGGAGATTTTTCTTCCGGAATCCAGGGTTCCTCCATATTCAGGGGCAACCCCTGCACTTCTGTTTCTGAATGTGCTGCCGGCTCCAAAACGACTCCCGGCACTTCTGTTTCCGGATGTACTGCCGGCTCCAGGACTGCTCCCGGCATTTCCGAAACCTGAGACAGTTCCGGCACTTCTGAAACCTGAGACAGTTCCGTATCCGGAATCGTCTGCGGCAGTTCAGGATACGATTCCGCTATCTCCGAAATTTCTTCCTGCACATATGCCTGTTCCGGCACTTCTGAAAATGTCTCCTGGGGATACATCTGCTCCGGGATTTCCGAAAATGTCTCCTGGGAATACATCTGCTCCGGGACTTCCGAAAATGTCTCCTGGGAATACATCTGCTCCGGAATTTCCGCCTCCGGATATGTCCCCTGCATGGAATACTCCGGCATATTCTCAGGGTAGCCCTCAGTTACTTCCGGCTCCGGCATATTCTCAGGGTAGTCCCCTGGCACAGCTTCTTCCGTCATGCCCTGTTCTTCCGGTTCAAATCCTTCTGTATTCTGCAGATAACGCTCTGCAAGCAATTCCTGGGGAGACACCCCTGCATTCAGTCTGGGAATGATCTGATTCAGCCGTTCCATCAATTCTTCCGCCTCCTGCAATGCCCGCGCCTTTGCAGATTCCAGCCTCCGCTGCTGGGCAACCGCCATGGCTGCTTCCGCCGCACGTCTTGTCTTCTCCCATTCTGTCAGAACATCTTCAATATTAATCTGCCCGTTTATCTGGGGTTCGTGCCAGCCTCCGCCGGGAACGGAAAGGCTTATCTGCCCGTCCCGGTCTTCTGCCAGCATTTCCTGAAAATCATTTTTCAGAGAACCGTCAATTTCCTCATCGGTCTCAATATGGCCATACCGTTCTTCTTCCGGTACCGGTTCTTCCTTTTCCTGAGACACCTGCAGATATGGAATTTCCTCCACCATTTTCTTGATATTATCCATAGTATCTGTAACGGTTTCTCTGGTGTCGGCATCCAGAATCTGCTGCATACTCTTCGCCAGTTCTTCCTGCAGGTTCAGCGTGTTAAACCGCCCGGTGTTGGAAGTAATATCCGGTATCGGAACCGCTTCCTGAACAATCTCCTCTGATTCGGGCTGTTCTGCCGCTTCTTCCACCGGTTCCCCCCAGCTCATCTTGAACTGGCGGTACTTCTCTTCCTGATACTTATTCAAAGGCTGGTACAGCATTTTCAGCTCCAGCGCTTTCTCCACATATTTTCCATCCCCAAACCAGAGTACCAGGTCGTCGCAGACTTCCACGCACCGCTCGCTGTTCCCGGAACGATGGTACAGATAGGCCAGTTCAAAGGCCCATTCTTCCTTATACTCCCTGTCTTTGAATTCTTCCAGTATATCTATCAGCTCCGGCAGAGAAGCCCCTTCCAGCTTCGCAATCTGGTAACGGAGCACATATTTCAGATTATCCTGTGGGGCCACCTCCAGAAATTCCTCGTAATATTCTTTCGCTTCTTCCAGTCTGCCCATCTTCATGGCAACCAGCGCCAGCCGGTAAATAATATTTCTTCCTACGGTCGCCCTGTCATAAGCCATGAGAAGAATCTCATGACTGTTCTCGTACTGTTTATTTCTGTCATATATTTCGCCAACCATACAAAGGGTTGCCGCACTCTTTACTTTCCTCCAGTTAATGGTATCTGCAATCTCCGCTGCTGTCCGGTAATCCTTTTCCTGTACCAGATTCCTTAACTGTTCCAGCTTGAGCTTATATTCGTATTTATCCAACGGTTTCACCTCAAATTTATCAAAAAGGTATAAAACTCCTGATTATCAGCCTGTTCCTTGCATTCTACCATATTTCACCCATAAATGTCAAAGTCAAATACTCCGCCTGCGGGGCGAGTGCGCATCTTAATTTGTTTCTACAGGAAGGCACTTTCACACTTTAGCGTGACAAGGTCTTTCCTGATAGAAGCAAAAAAACAGAAGCGCCCCTCAGGGTACTTCTGTTTTTTATGAAAAATTACCGGACTTTCAGAACAGGGACAGATCTTATGGTCTGTCTGCCTTATTTTTTTCATCCCTGTTCTCTTTTTTCGATTCCCTCAGCTTTCTCTGCTTTTTCACCGAATCTTCTTCCGGGAAACAAATCAGCCTGTTGGTTGCAGGGTCCAGCCGTTCCGCCCTGATATAACTCTCCGTATCCCTGGGAAGCTGCTTTTTCTTCAGGACCCAGGACAGAATATTTTTAATCACATAGAAAATCACCGCAAATACCGGAACACCGATAATCATGCCGGGAATACCGAAAATTCCGCCGAAGGTCAGAATGGCAAACACCACCCAGAAGGAAGATAATCCGGTGGAATCTCCCAGAATTTTTGGTCCGATGATATTTCCGTCTATCTGCTGAAGCACCACAATGAAAATAATAAAATACAGTCCTTTTATGGGATTTGCCAGCATAATCAGGATGGCGCTGGGCACTGCTCCAAGATAAGGCCCGAAAAAGGGAATTACATTTGTCACGCCTACAATTACGCTGACCAGCACCGTATAGGGCATTTTCATCAGATACAGGCAGGCAAAGCAGAGCAGTCCGATAATCAGAGAATCCAGGATTTTCCCGGAAATAAAGCCGCCGAATATTTCGTTGCTTTTATGGACGGTATGAATAATAGCGTTGGCTTTTTTAGCAGGAAAAACAGCATAAGTAATTTTCTTGCTCTGGCCGATAAAATCTTCTTTGCTCATCAGCACATAAATGGAAATAATAATGCCCACCACCACGTTAAACACCAGTTTTACGGCTATAATCACACCGGAAGTCAGTCCGGCAATGATATTCTTGGTCTGGGGAAGAAATTCTGTCTGTGCCCAGTTTTCAAAAAATTCCGTACCCTTTGTCAGTGCCGTTTCCAGATAACCGGAAATCTCGCTGTCCGAGCTTACATACTCGTTGAGCCAGTCCATAAAACTGTTGACCTGTCTGGGCAGAGTGCCAATCATGCCATTGATGCTCCGGTAAAGTTCCGGAATTACCATCTGCAGCAAAACGCCGATAATCACTGCCACAAACAGCAGCGCTCCTGCCACGCTTAAGCCGCGCACCATTTTGTCCGCTTTCTTCGGATTCTTCATTTTCTCCCGCATATAAGGCAGCAAATGGCGTTCCTCAAAATTCACAATCGGCGTCACCAGATATGCAAGAATCAGTCCGATAATGATGGGCTGCAGAATTACCATCATTTTATCCACAATTTTTGTAAATCCGTGATATCGGTAAATCAGAAAGAAAAATAAGATACTGGCCACAATGACCAGAAAGGAAGTCAGCCCCACAGCCATATAGGGCCTGATATTCCAGTTCGATTTTTCCTTTCTCTGTTTATTCTCCTGTTTGTCCAAAATAAAACTTCCTTTCTTCCCGCAGAGCCTCTCCTTTATTTCATCCGCCCCTGGACAGGCTCTCCGAAGCTGTCCTGCCCGGCGGACCGTTTTTGCAGCAGGCTATCCCTTATAATAATTAATCAGGCAGCCTTTTAAAATAATTGTGCGTTCATCTTCGGTCAGTTCACCCATGCCCAGGGTAAATTCTTTCAATTCTCCGTCTTTCACCACATAGGCCGGAATGTCCGTTTTCCTGTCCTCCACTGCCTGGCGGATATCCGGAATAAAAATATAATCTTCATTTGAGAAAGGCAATTCTCCCTCTGAAATCAGGAAGGGAAGCATACCCCAGTTAATCAGATTGGAGCGGTAGCGTTTCGTTGCATACTCGTTGGCGATATTCGCCCATCCCCCCAGCACCTTCTGGCAGGAGGCAGCCTGCTCCCTGGCGGAACCGTCTCCCGGTTTTACGGCAAAGATAGTGCTTCCAAATCCCAGCAGTCCGGCTTCTGATTTTTCTCCAAAGGCTTTTTCCGGAAATACTCTGTGAATGGCTTCCATGACCGGCCCCAGTTCTTCCACTGCCTCTATGGGGCAGGTACCTGCTTCCAGCGCCTTCTGGGCCTTCTGAATCTCTTTGGCCCGTCCCACATAGGCGGGATCTTTTCTGGACAGGGTGAACTCTGCCAGACCCAGAGGATTGGAGCGGTAGGAGGAAGTCTCTCCGGAAGGAATCAGCTCGTCCGTGGTGGTAACCGGGTCATGAATCTCGGAAACCACTTTTAATACCATATTCTGAGGCAGTTCGCTCATGGCCGGCCAGTCTTTGATATTGGGGCCGAATTTGATTTCCTGTGCGGGATCTGCAACCCCTTTGCTGTCGAACACCCGGTTCGCATAAATTCTGCTGTCAAAATGATATTTCGGATTAGTGTAGTATACGTCCATGTCGGTAGCTGCGGTAAGATATCCCTTATTTGCCGCTGTGGCTGCAATGGAACGGGCGTCCATCAGAGCCACGGAAGCAATCTGTCCGCTCTGGAGCTTGCTTCCTTCCCGGTTGGGGAAGTTCCTGGTGGAATGGCGGATGGAGAATCCGTTATTGCCCGGTGTATCTCCGGCGCCGAAACATGGCCCGCAGAAAGCCGTTTTCAGAATGGCGCCTGTTTCCATCAGTGTCTCTGCCGCACCTGTCTTCATCAGTTCCATATAAATGGGCATACTTGCCGGATATATACTCAGCGTAAACTCATCGGAACCAATGCTGGCTCCTTCCATAATATCCGCCGCCGCCGCAATATTTTCAAATCCGCCGCCGGCACAGCCCGCAATGATTCCCTGGTCCACATAGAGTTTCCCGTTCCGGACCTTATCTTTCAGAGTGAAATCCACCGCTCCGTCCAGACTCACCTGGGCTTTCTTCTCGCAGTCGTCCAGAATGTCCATAAGATTTGCATTTAATTCCTCAATGGTGTACGTATTACTGGGGTGGAAGGGCATGGCAATCATGGGCTTCACTTTACTCAAATCCACTTCTATCATGCCGTCGTAATAAACAGCCTGGCCGGGATTCAGCTCCTTAAATTCTTCTTTCCGTCCATGAATTTCATAGAATTCCCGGATTGTGTCATCTGTTCTCCAGATAGACGACAGACATGTGGTTTCTGTAGTCATAACGTCGATACCGATGCGGAAATCTGCACTTAAGGATGATACGCCGGGGCCCACAAATTCCATCACTTTATTATTCACATAACCGTTGGCAAATACTTCTCCGATAATGGCCAGAGCCACATCCTGAGGGCCCACTCCCTTCTGAGGTTTTCCGGTAAGATAAACTCCCACCACGCCCGGCATATTGATATCATAGGTTTTGTTCAGAAGCTGTTTTACCAGTTCCGGCCCTCCCTCTCCCATGGCCATGGTACCCAGCGCCCCGTAACGGGTATGGGAATCGGAGCCCAGAATCATTTTGCCGCCTCCTGCCAGCATTTCTCTGGCATACTGGTGGATAACTGCCTGATGAGGCGGTACATAGACGCCGCCGTATTTTTTGGCGCAGCTCAGCCCGAACATGTGGTCGTCTTCATTGATGGTCCCTCCCACTGCACACAGGGAATTGTGGCAGTTGGTCAGTACATAGGGAACCGGAAATTTCTCCAGTCCGGAGGCCCGTGCAGTCTGAATAATACCCACAAAAGTAATATCGTGGGACGTCAGTTTATCAAATTTAATTTTTAATTTCTCCATATTTCCGGAAGTATTGTGGTCTGCCAGAATTCCATATGCAATGGTGCTTCCGGCTGCTTCCTCTCTGGTTACTTCCTTACCGGTTTCTTTCCGGATGGCTGCCGCTGCCTGGGGGCCGTCGTCAATCAGCGTGGTACCGTTGACCAGATAAACCCCTCCGTCGTGTAATTTTATCATATTATTTCCTCCTGAATGATAATAAAGAATCTTTCCTGCTGAATGATGAAAGAAGCCAATGGAAACCTCCATCGGCTTGCTTCTCCTTACTAAAGTATTATACGGGTCTGTTACTGAAATTGCAAGGTAATTTTATTTTGAAAGGCCCTGGCTTGTAACTATTCAGCCTTCGGTTTCATAGTTACTGAATCCGGCCTGTTCCAGTTTGCCTTCGGCAAAGAGGCCGGATTCTTCTCAACCATTACACATTCTCACGGACTTTGCAGCAGGCGCAAAGTCCTGGGCTGAACTGTTCCCTGACTTTCAAAGTATGGATGACCATGGGGCCCGCCAGCCGACAGGCTGTGCATAATTTGGGTTTATCTGCAAAAGAACTCTTTTATCTTCCGGTACAGCAGCTTCATTTCCACCGGTTTGGTCAGATATTCATTCATCCCGATACTGGCCGCATACCTGCTGTCCTCCTGTGAAGCATTGGCTGTCAGGGCCATAATAGGCACGGTACCGGCGTCCTCCCGGTTCAGACCCCGGATTTTTCTGGTGGCCGTCAGTCCGTCCATCACCGGCATACGGATATCCATCAGTATAAGACGGTACCAGCCCGGCCGGGAAGCCCTGAATTTTTCCAGAGCCACCAGACCATTTTCTGCGGCGTCCACCACCAGGTTCCAGCCTTCCAGAATGGTCTGCACAATCTCCAGATTGATATCATTATCCTCCACCACCAGCACCCGCTGGCCCTGAAATCCTTCCGGTTCCACCTCCGTTACTTCTGCTTCTCTCCGGGGAAATTCCTCTGTGATTTTAAAGGGAAGTTCCACCTCAAAAGTGGTTCCCTCCGCAATTTTGCTTTCAAACTCTATGGTACCGCCCATAAGCTGTACCAGATTTCTGGTAATGGAAAGGCCCAGACCGCTGCTCTCAAACACCCGCCCTTCCGTGGCATTTTCCTGCTCAAAGGGCTCAAACAGCACTTTCTGAAATTCCTCGCTCATTCCGATTCCATTGTCTTCCACCTGAATCTTAAGAACTGCCTGTTCTCCACTCTTTTCTGTCTGCCGGGCGGTCAGGGAAATACGCCCTTCCTCTCTGGTAAACTGTATCGCGTTACTCAGAAGATTCAGAAGAATCTGCTTCAAATGCATGGCGTCGCCCAGATAAGCCTCCGCCACATTCTCTTCAATGGAAATATGTAACTCCTGCTTCTTTTCCTGCACCTGCACGGTTATCATGGAAGTGATTTCCTGCATCAGTTCCCGGAATCGGAACTCCTTCTCCACAATGACCAGTTTCCCGCTTTCAATTCTGGACATATCCAGAATATCATTGATCATAGACAGCAGAAATCTGGCAGAAAGGCCTATTTTCTCCAGGCACTCTCCAACCTTTCCGGAATCCTCAGGGCTGGCGGAAGCAATGGCAGACATCCCCATAATGGCGTTGATAGGAGTACGAATGTCATGGGACATTCTGGAAATAAAGTCTGCTTTGACCCGGTTGGCACTTTTGGCTTCCTCCAGTGCTTTCTGCAGTTCCTGCTTCTTCTGCTCATCTTTATTCCGGATTGCATTGATATCACGGGCAAAAATCATAATGCGGAAATCATTCTGATTCTCGGATACAAGCTGAATCAGGTTGGAATACCAGTGGCATTCCCCTCCTGTTTTCTCTCTCCGGTACTCAAAATACACCTGTTTTTCTTCTTCCAGCAGATGTTTCTGCAGGGTATACACCGACATGTTTTCAAGGTACTTTTCCCGGCATTCCGGGCAGACCTGTTCTTCCGCAATCTCCTCCACCAGTTCCCGGTAGCTCTTATCCATCAGTACTCTGGCCAGACCTGTATCCTCATACCGGAAATTATAAATTTCCCCGCGTACCAGATCCGCTTCGTAAATGTCGTCATACATGTTACGGATACTGATGGCAAATCGCTTGCTGACTTCCACCTGCTGCAGAACAGCATTCCGAATCTGTTCCTCCATGGCCTTTTGGTCGTCAATATTCCGGCTCAGAGAAATCTGCATAATATCCTCACTGTAAGGATTCTCAATACGGATAACATGGGTATCCGTCCAGTGGTAACTGCCGTCATCTCCCATCTGGAGGTGTTCCATGTATCTGGATCTCCCTCCCTCTCCGTACAGCTTCAGAAGACTGCTTCTGCTGAACTTCTCCACAAATGCCTCCCGGTAATCCGGATGCATGGTGGCTGCGCCGCTTTCTATCAGACTGTCAAAGGTTCCGGAAACAGGCGCGCAATGGCTGTCAAATCCTGCATACTCCACCATAAAATATGTATTTTGGGTAAGATTTACAGAAATTACCATGGTATAAATCTGAGATACTGCAATCTGCATCTGCTGCCTGCCAAGTTCTTTCTCCTGGTCCAGTTCTTCCATCATGTGATTGCTGATAGACACCAGACAGGCAGGAATCTCATCATTCCACATAATCTTTGTGGCAGACATATCCACAAATTTTCCAAAAGGCATGTCATAACTGGTTATGAAACTGCTCTCCCTGTCTCCCATAAGACATCCGGGACAGTTCCGGCAGCCGCAGTTCCATACGTCCTCACAAATATCTCCCAGTTGTATAAACGGCCTGATTTTCCTGAGCCGGTCATTCACGTATAAAATCTCATGGCTGTCCTGCGCCATGACAAAAACAGAAGCACCTGTTATATGATCCAGCACGTTTTCCATCTGGTTTTTCTTTTCCATAAAGTTTCCCATTCCTCGTGTCATATGATGCGGAATCTGTGTGTTGGGGTACATCCGCCGCATTTTACTTTGTTACAAAAATATGGTACTTACATTATAGAGCCTTTTTGCTGTTACTGCAATAAAAATTTATACTTCATTTTCTGAATCCGGCAGCCTCCGTACTTCCGGCTCCTGCTTAAAACGAATGGTGGCTTTAAACAAATCTCCGTCAAGATAGATTTCAAAGTTCCCTCCCATCAGGCCCGTCAGGCTTTTGGCAATGGAAAGGCCCAGGCCGCTGCCTTCCGTACTTCGGGAAATATCTCCCCGGATAAAACGCTCTGTCAGCTCATCCGCCTGTATGTTCAGGGGATTTTCCGAAATATTTTTGATGGAAAAGGACACTTCCTCCCCGTCTGCTTCCATATCCACATAGACCCGTGTATGTTCCATGGCATATTTTGCCACATTGTTGTAAAGATTTTCCAGAACACGCCAGATTCTTCGTCCATCCGCCATAATTACCACCGGCTCGCTGGGCAGTTTTGTGATTATGGTAAGGTTCCGGGCCTCGAATTTCTCATTGAACTCGCCCCCTGTCTGGTATACCAGCTCCACCAGATTAATCCGCTCCATTTCCAGCCTGATATTTCCGGAGCTGACCTTGGAGGCCTCCACCAGATCTTCGGTCAGCTGTTTCAGACGCTGGGATTTGCTGTCCAGCACCGCAATGTAATTCTGTACCCGCTCATTGGGCAGTTCCTCTCTTTTCAGCAAATCCACATAATTGATAATGGACGTGAGAGGCGTTTTAATATCATGGGAAACATTAGTTATTAAATCTGCCTTTAAGTGTTCGTTCCGCATACTGGCGTCCACTGCATGAAAGAGTCCGTCCCCGACAGCATTGACTGCTTCTGCCAGCCGCCGGTTATCTCCCGTCAGTTCTTCCAGGGCAATTTTGTACTCCAGATCTCCGTCGGAAATGTTCCGGATTCCTTCCAGAACCTTGTTGCGCTGAACGCCTTCCCGGATAATCAGCACGCCTTCCACTGCGCACAGCAGCAGGAAACACAGCGTTCCTCCTGTCAGCAGAGACTGGTCATAAGCATTGGCCAGCATAAGGGAAAAAATCAGAAAACATGCTGCCAGGTGCAGGCCAAACCAGAACAGCATCTTGGCAGAAGATTTTCTGGTTGTAAACATCATTCCGATGCCTTTTGCAAACCAGTGCAGAATGCTGCTGCTCCAGAGAACGCCCGCCCGGATTCTCCGTATAAAGCTAAGATAAAAAATCAGCAGAAAAGCTGTGTTGAAAAATGTCAGCACCCCGAACATAATCAGCAGCCCGGCCATCTGGTCGCTGCCAAATCTTGCAAACACTTCTCCAATCATCACAATGCAGGCAATCCCTTCCAGAACTGCCAGAATATATAAAACTTCCGTGGGTATACGGTCAAACAGATTCAGATATACTTTTCCGCCTTCTTCCCGCCTGCCCGCCGCCATGCTGAGATAAATCAGCGCAATCAGGCACATAACCAGACTGACAACCATCCCCAGAATGCCGAGATATATCCAGGGATGCAGCCGGTTATATTCTGCTTTTGCATCCAGAAAACTGTCCTGATGGGGAAACGACGTATCCACGCTGATAAACAGTACGCTGCCTTTTCCTCCGTACCTGGGCTCCAGCCTGTTGTAAAATATATCCTCCATTCCTTTTACATTGGTTTTCAGACGGATATCATGTTCCTGATAAAAGAGGTATTTTCCCTTTTTTTCTCCGTATTCTTCCAGCTGCATATTGACAGGTTCTGAAATATTCGTGTAAATGACGTCTTCATTTCCCCTGCTGATCAGGTAGCTTACATTGGTGCCGTCTTCCGTCAGATTATACAGATTCAGGCATTTTTTATACTGGTTGACTTCCTCTCCGATATTGTCAAGGGTATATTCCAGTGCGGCATAGGCGCTGCACATCTGCTCCATGGAGTACCTGCCTTTGAGAAAACTGTCCCATATTCCCGTCCCTTCCAGCGGCAGGTAATCCTCATCCGGAAATTCATAACTGATATTCTTCTGCACGTAGGACATATCCATGCTGTTTAAAAGCAGGGCCAGTTCTTCTCCGTCCAGCTCATACAAATCGCCCGTCATAACTTTTCGGATAATCTTATCCATTTTTTCGGAAGTCTCCGAATCCTCTGCCATCTGTTCGGAGGAGGTCTCCGCCACATCCATTTCTGTGGACATACTCTGCCCCTGAAGTTCCCGCATTACCCTGTTCCGGGAAACACTGTCTGTTCCTGCGGCAGACATCTGATTCATTCCTGAAGAGGGTACGCTGTAAGAACCACCGTAATAATGTTCCACATTCTGAATAATCACATCCTGCAGTTCTCTGGTCATTTCTCCCAGACCGGAAACTGTGATTTCCTCACTCAACACGGAGTTGCCGTTTTTATAAATATTCCGTTTCTGGTAAATTTCCCCGTCCACCGTATAAGAAGAGCTGAATTCAAAATCCGATTTGCTGTATCCTCTTGACCATTCGGATAAATCTCCCAGATGATACCGGATTCTGCTCTGCCCTTTTTCTTTTTTCCCTGCAGTCTGCCCTGCCATCTCCCGGCTGTCATAATAACTTTGGATATCCACTTCTTTTTCGCTGTCATAACTTCCGTCTGTTTCGAATTTTCTCCGCAAATCCGTAAAATCCAGAATTTCTTCTGCTGTCTCCTGAAATTTGGAAGAAAAATAGCCGGAAGACTCAAAGGATTTGTCCTTTACCTCTCCCAGATACAGAATATCTTTCTGATACAGCACAGCCAGAATCAGAATAGACAGTACCAGTATCACCGAGAATACCTGCTCTGCTGCAATCGCTGCAATTTTCAGTCCGGCAGAATATCGAATCTTTGTCACTTCACCACCGCTTTCATTTCTATGACGCTATTTTGATTTCTCTATCTTATACCCCACGCCCCAGACTACTTTCAGATATCTGGGTTCCTTGGGATTTATCTCTATTTTTTCTCTGATATGACGTATATGTACCGCCACCGTATTATCTGCCCCGATAGCGTCCTCGTTCCAGATGCTTTCATAAATCTGGTTGATGGAAAATACTTTTCCCTGATTTTTCACCAGCAGCAGCAGAATATTGTATTCGATGGGGGTAAGTTTTACCGGTTCGTCGTCTACGGTTACTTCCTTCAGGTCATCATTAATTACCAGGCCTCCCACCTGATACACCCGTTTACTGCTTTCCGCCGCATTTCCCAGCTGAGTATAGCGCCGGAGCTGGGATTTCACCCGTGCCACCAGTTCCAGGGGATTAAAGGGCTTGGTCACATAGTCGTCCGCACCGATGTTCAGCCCCAGAATCTTGTCCGCATCTTCGGATTTGGCTGACAGAATGATTATGGGAATGCTGCTGTCCTCCCGGATTTTCAATGTGGCCCGTATGCCGTCCAGTCTGGGCATCATTACATCTATAATCAGAAGATGCACTTCGTGCTCTTTCAGTACCTGCAGGGCCTGCTCTCCGTCATAGGCTTTGAGAATACGGTATCCTTCCTGCTGCAGATATATCTCTATGGCATCTACAATTTCTCTGTCGTCATCACAAACCAGAATACTTTTCATTTCATTCGCCTCGCTTTTTTCATCCATTATACCCGCAGGAACGGAAAATGGCAAAATTCTCCGGCTGAACTCACACTTGCCTGTGATATTTGTTTTATTATATCAGCGGATTGTTAAATTACAGTTGGGAATTTTATTAAGATTTTTTGAAATTGGCCGCCGGCATAAGACTGGCAAAATGCCCGGCCGGCTCGTAAATGAGCGGCCTGAACACTTTGAGGGCCGGGACATTCCCCTGACCGGGAATATGATATTTTTCACCGGAAACGCGCCTCCTGCCTGAAAAGTTTTCAGTTCACAGGATTCAGGATTTTCTTCCAAACAGAAAATGGCGTTCCTTTTTTTCCTGAGGGTGCTGTTCTCCCCCTTCTTTTTCTTCTCTCCATTTAAAGTATTCTGCATCCAGATCCACATGTATTTCCGGCAGCAGGGATTCTCCATCCAAATCCCCGGCCGGAGCAGACTCCGGCGTTCCCCCGGTTTCTTCTGCTGCTGCGGCTTTCAGCTCCTTTAACTCTGCCTCTGCCAGAGCCGCAAGACCTGCGCCTGCCTGGGCCAGAATGTCCTCCACGTCTGTTTCCATGACGCTTTCTGACCGGGCTCCGGAAACAGGCTCGGACATATCCTCCACTTCCGGCTCTTTCGTCCGGTTTCGGGCTGCTCTGCGGCGCAGATTCTCCGCAAATTCTTTTCCGGTCACCCGAATCATGCTGTCAGATTCTTCCTTTTTATGTTCCGATTCCTCTGAACCGAAATCATAAGATTTGCCTGTACGCTCAAAATAAGCCTGATTGATTTTAATTTCAGGCTTCACAGCAGAATAGGATTTGCCTTCGTTGGGAATCCGTTTTTCCTTCTTCCCTTCCACCTGATGGCGGTGTTCCTGCTCTGCCTGTTTATTTACTTCCTGAATCAGCTTCACGTATTTGTCCGTATCGGCAAAGTCCCGGAGCTGTCCTGTGAGCTCTAACTGATTGCGCCGCACGCGTTCCCGATGCGCTTCCATCTCCGCATTCATTTTATGGAAAATATTCCGGACTTCGTGGCTGGCGTCATCCATAATATAGCAGATTCGATTAATGGCGTCATCCGTATACATAATCGAGGCCGCATAAATATCATCCGCATGTCTGCTGGCCTTCTGAACAATTTCTTCACCGCGCTTTTCACAGCGGCGCTCTGCCATTTCATGCTTCTGGGATGTGACCTCATACTGGTCCATAGCCTCATAAACTGCCAGATTCAGTTTCTCCAGCAAATCAAAGACCGCCTTTTTTTCCACAATTATTTTCTCACTGTTTTCTCCGTACGGCGGGCTTTCTGAAAACAGCAGATGTATGCTTTTTAAAATATGTTCTAATTTATCCTGTACACTCATCATTCAATTCCCCTGTTCTGACTGATTAATTTTAACAGAATTCCTTTCCCGTTGCAAGAAAATTTCGGCAGCCTTACTTTTTCCATATCTTCTCTAAATTTTATGCACCGGCCGCCGAAACATACCATTGTGGAGCCGGATATCAGCGTCATCTGCGACAGAAACAAACTTACTGACCGGGGCTGCAGCGGCGCGCCGGACTGGGTAATTGAGATTGTCTCCTCCGGCAATTCCAGCCATGATTATGTGCGGAAACTGAATCTCTATGCAGACGCAGGGGTACAGGAGTACTGGATTGTGAATCCCATGGAAGAAACCGTTCTGATTTATCATCTGGAAGAAAGTAAATTTAAAGTACGTTCCTGTACCTTTCAGGACATGCTGGACGTAAACATTTTTGAAGACCTCCGGATTGACTTTTCATCTCTGGATTTGAAGTGACAGGTCGTTCCGTATCCCGTACAAAAGGAAGCATACGTCAGAATCGGAAATCACGCTGTCCGTTGTGGATATTTTTCAGATAATCCTCAACCTTTTCTCTGACTTTCGGATTGGTAATCACATCCAGTTCCTTTTCAATCAGTTTATCTCCGATTACTTTTGTCTCTTCCGCAGCATAATCTTCCAGATATTCTTTCAGGGTCATCAGTGCATTGGGATGGCAGCAGTTCACAATCTGTCCGCTTTTTAATAATGTCATAAACCGGTCTCCGGTTCTGCCTTCCCGGTAACATGCGGTGCAGAAACTGGGCACGTAATTCATTTCCATCAGCCATTTTACCACTTCGTCCAGGGTGCGGTTGTCGCTCACATCAAACTGAGCGGAGTTCTCTTCCTCCGGTTCCGGCTCCGCATAGCCGCCCACGCTTGTTCTGGAACCGCCGCTAATCTGGGAAATCCCCAGGTGGAGCACTTTCTCCCGGCAGGCCTGGCTCTCTCTGGTAGACACAATCATGCCGGTATAGGGCACCGCAATCCGGATACAGGCTACAATTTTGGCAAAAGTCTCATCGGTAATTCCATTGTCAAATGCATCCGGGTCGATATCGTCCGCCCGGCGCAGTCTGGGCACGCTGATGGTATGAGGGCCAACCCCTTTATATGCTTCCAGATGTTCCGCGTGCATCAGGATTCCGGCAAAATCATACCGATAGTTATTCAGGCCGAACAGTACGCCCAGGCCCACGTCGTCAATGCCTCCCTCCATGGCCCGGTCCATGGCTTCCGTATGATAGGCGTAGTCATGTTTCGGCCCGGTGGGGTGGAGTTTTTCATAGGATTCTTTGTGGTAAGTCTCCTGGAACAGAATATAGGTGCCGATACCGGCTTCCTTTAACTTCCGGTAATTTTCCACTGTGGTGGCGGCTATGTTCACATTGACGCGCCGGATGGCGCCGTTTTTATGTTTAATCCCGTAAATGGTATGGATACATTCCAGAATATACTCGATGGGATTGTGCACCGGGTCTTCGCCGGCTTCCAGCGCCAGCCTCTTATGGCCCATGTCCTGCAGCGCGGTAACCTCTTTTATAATTTCTTCCTGAGTCAGTTTCTTCCGGGCAATGTGTTTGTTTTTTGCGTGATAGGGACAGTATTCGCATCCGTTGACACAGTAATTGGACAGATAAAGAGGCGCGAACATTACGATACGGTTTCCGTAAAAATCCTTTTTAATCTGTTCTGCAAGGGCGAATATTTCCTGGTTTTTATCCTCCAGTTCACAGTCCAGAAGCACCATGGCCTCTTTATGGGAAAGGCCTTTGCGCTCCCTGGCCTTTGTGAGTATTTTGTCAATCAGTTCCCGGTCCTCTTTATGTTTTTCTCCGTATGTCAGAGAATCCAGAATTTCCTCATGACTGATAAATTCTTCTGCTTTCGGCGACATGATATGATACATATGTTTCCTCCCTGTTTTTTTATAAATTTTCGGGAAAATCTCCCCGTTCTGTTACAAGTTCATACCCAATCTTTTCCATCCTCCGCCCCAGACATTCTCTGCATTCGGCGGCTTCCTCGCCGGTACAGATTTTGTTGTCATACAGCTCGTATTTTTTCCGCACGGAGACCGGCGACAGATTGGGCATTACCACATTGGCCCCGGCCTGAATCCCTTTTTCCCGGCCCTGGGGGTCTATGGTTCCCAGGGATGTGGTGGCTGGCAGCAGCAGTTTGGGCAGCATAACCCGCAAAAGCCCGGTCAGAAACAGCGTCAGTTCCACTGTTCCCCCCGGCTCCCCGGCAAAGGGCGTTTCGTGATGGGGGACAAAAGGACCGATTCCCACCATATGGGGTTCCAGCTCCCGGATAAACAGCATATCTTCCGCAAGCTGTTCCGGCGTCTGGCCGGGGCTTCCCACCATAAATCCGGTTCCGGTCTGATAGCCGATTTCTTTCAGTTGAAACAGGCATTTCTTCCGGTGTTCCAGAGACAGTTCCGGCGGATGGAGTTTCCGGTAATGGGTATCTTCCGCTGTTTCATGACGGAGAAGATACCGGTCGGCTCCCGCCTGAAACAGCCCCAGACAACTTTCATAAGAACGCTCCCCCAGAGACAGGGTTACGGCGCAGTCCGGCCAGTTCTGTTTCATGGTACGGATAATATCCTCAAGCATTTCCTGGGAGAACCATCCATCCTCTCCTCCCTGGAGCACAAAGGTACGGAATCCCAGCTCATAGCCCTGACGACAGCATTCCAGAATCTGGTCTTTTGTCAGCCGGTATCTCTGAGCATTGCTGTTGCTTCTGCGAATGCCGCAGTAGTAACAGTCGTTTTTACAGTAATTGGTAAACTCAATCAGCCCTCTGGTGTAAACTTTATTGCCATAATATTTCTGCTGCCATTTCCTGGATTTTGCAAAAAGGTATTCTGCTGCTTCGGGGCTGCGGTTTGCAATCAGCCAAATCCATTCTTCTTTTGTGAGATGTGATGTTGCTTCCAGTTTGTCAATCAGTTGTCCGGCCTGTTTCATGGTCCCTCCCTGAAAATATTTCCTGATAAGTAAAAAGCGGACAGGTCCGCTTCAACTCCCTGAATCCCTCATTCTTGAGGGACCTGGGCGCTTTGCCGCGCCATTTGCGGTGCGTCAGAGCATACGCAGTATGCTGAACGTATCGCGTTTAAGCACAATTACGAAGTAATATTTTCCTCCTGTGCGAGTACCATCGCTTCGCTGGGTTGCCAGGTGCCAGTGGCACCTGATCGGCAACGACCGAAACGGAGTGTAGAAGACCCTGCGCATATTATTTTTTATCTTACATGAAGACACTTTCACGCTTTAGCGTGACAAGGTCTTTCCTGTAAGATGAAAAAAGTGTCCCATCTGAGCAAATCTGCAGAACATTAAAATTGATTATTCTGTGATTTTCCCCGATGGGACAGCACTGCCTTCCCGGCCCGGCTTTCGCCTGGCCAAAAAGAATCCTGTGATATGGAAATTCTGTAATATCTTCCTTTTGCTTTGCTGTACCGTCCCCTTCAGGCGCTCCTTGTGGTCTGGTCTGCTTTTATCTTCTTTTATTGCAGGAAAATGATTCCTTTTACTTTACAGGGGTTTCCGGTCAGAATTTCTTTCCGGTCACCTGTTTTTCCTATGGTAGCATGGTTTTGTGAAATTTTCAACAGGATAAATATAAATAATTTTCGTTTTTCACTGCAGCCCGTTCCGCTTCCTTCTCCGTTTTTTCACACTTCTGACTATCAGAATAATCAGCAGAATCAGTAAAATGAAAACCCCTGCTCCAATACAGAAAACTGCAACTGCAATTTTATTGGGATTGCTTATAACGGCCCCGATGCTGCTGTCATCTCTGATTATCTTACGGTTCTGAGTAGTACTGTAATATTCCGGTATTTCAGAATCTCCGCCCTTTTTTTCAAAGGAGTTCAGATATTCGGCCACACAGGCCCAGGCCTTCAGTTCCTGTCCGTCAATATACACAATATATTCTTCCATCTTATCCATGGGAATCTCATTGCCCTGAGCGTCCTTTGGCACAATAGAAAGAATTCCGTGGGACTGGTCTGTCACTGCTCCCAGCATCTGTCCGCTGTAAAGATCCGCTACCATCCGGTACAGTTTATCGTCCTCCAGTTCCTGCACCTTTCCGGACATGTCCTGCAGCTCTGTTTCCGTCACTCTGTTCATCATCATCCGGCTGGGATTGATGGTATAGGTAAGACCGCTGCTGTACAGCTGGGCTGTGGACATAATGGGGGAAATGGAAGCGTCCACTTCCGCCATGGTTTTCAGTTCCTCTCCTGTCAGATATGCGCTGATCAGAGGGTAACCCGGTACCCCGTCCGGCCCGATTCCCAGCGAAAGCACCTGAAATGCATCTGACACCGTGATATCTTTATCTTTGTAAAACGTATCGCGGATACAGCCGCTGGGAACCACTGCAATCTCTGCCGGATTTTCATCGCCTGTATCATGGCTGTTGACCACATACAGGTAAGCGTCTGTCAGAAGATTTCCCAGGGTTTCTTCCTGCAGCTTTTCACCCAGACCATTCATTTTTGTAAATTCCCAGGGATTGTGCACCAGTATCTGATCTCTGGTAAATCCAAACCTGGACAGATATTCAGAATCAATGGTAAGGCCCAGTTCCTCCACTTTCTTTCCCGCGTCCGCATGTTCCTTATAAGTTTCATCCATCAGGGTAAGCTGGTAGTCTTTAAGGCTCCAGCGGCCGTCTTCTGTCTGAACCATGCGCAGAGAACCCACGCGGGCGCCGTATTCTCCGGTGGATACAATGGCCGTATCCCCATGGATGATGGGCTCCTTAAGAATACTGTGGGTATGGCCGCTGATAATCAAATCCAGTTCCGGTACGCCTTTTGCCAGAAGTTCATCCTCTGATTTCTTCTCGTCCTCCCAGGTACCGCTGTGAGAAACGCATACAATCATATCCACATCTTCCTGGCTCTGAATCTCCTCCACCGTTTCCTTTACCGCTTCCACCGGATCACGGAATGTCAGTGCGCAGGTAGGCGCGCAGGCCAGAGCGTCCTTGCCGAATACGCCTGTTATGGCGATTTTGACGCCGCCTTTTTCTACTACAATATATGATTTGATTCCATAATCTTCAAAGGCTTCCTGCAACACGGCACCGTCTTCCGCCTGTTCTCCGGCCAGTGTGGCTTCCCAGTCAACGTTGCAGACCACCAGAGGCGGTACCCTGTCACCGCTTGCTTTTGCCTGACGGAGCATATCTGCAAGACCCTGGCTGCGGTAGTCAAACTCATGATTTCCCAGGGTGGTGGCGTCAGCCCCCAGATACCCCAGCATCCGCAGTTCCGCTGCCTGTGTGGTATACACGGTCTGATACAGGGTTCCCATGGAAAAATCCCCGCCATCCAGATACAGCAGATTTTCTTTTTCCTGCCGCTGTTCTTCCAGATAACTCATGATTCTGGCGGCACCTCCCACATCCTGTCCTTCTCCGTCTTCCTCCAGATAAAAGGGTTCCAGATGGGAATGGAGATCATGGGTAAACACCACATTGATTTCTTTTGGTTCTTCTGCCAATACACTCACTCCTGACGCTGCAATCCCAATCAGGGACAGCAGCAGTATATGCCTTATTTTTCTAATTATCCTCATAAACCTGTTTCTCCGCAATCCTTGAATTTGCAACAGTTCAGCCATAGCCTGCGTTTGCGAATGGCGCGGGCTTTACTGTTACTTAAATTTCTATCAGCTCATATTCCCGGCTGCCGATACCGATTTTTTCTCCGTGTTCCACACAGGATTTCCAGTTGGTATCCGGATGTGTGATATGGAAATGATCGTGGTTCTCATCATGGTCATGTTCTCTGTTCTCATGGAGAATGCTGCCGGCAATCACAGGCTGCCGGTTGCAGGCATCCGCACAGGCCACATCCAGCGCCACCGGGTCAAAGGAAGCAAACATCCCCACATCGGGAATAATGGGAATATCATTCTCCGCATGGCAGTCGCAGTTGGGGGATACGTCGCACACAATGGAAATATGGAAATGGGGACGTCCCTGGAGTACCGCTTTGCTGTATTCCGCCATTTTGCAGTTCAGCACGTCGTTGGATTTTCCAAAGCTGGGCTCAATGGCGTCTTTGGGGCAGACGCCGATACACCGACCGCAGCCCGCACATTTCTCGTGGTCGATACAGGCCTTTTTATCTGTAACGGTAACTCCCTGATGGGCGCAGACTCTGGTACACATGCCGCAGCCCACACAGTTTTCCTGATTTACATATGGCTTGCCCTCGCTGTGCATTTCCATTTTTCCCGCTCTGGAGCCGCAGCCCATACCGATATTTTTCAGGGCTCCGCCAAAGCCTGTCATTTCATGGCCTTTGAAATGATTCAGGGAAATAAAAACGTCGGCGTCCATGACCGCCCGCCCGATTTTAGCCTCTTTTATGTATTCTCCGTCTACAGGTACCAGAACTTCGTCCGTTCCTTTCAGACCGTCTCCGATAATCACATGGCAGCCTGTGGAAAAGGGGGTAAATCCGTTCTCATATGCAGTGTCCAGATGATCCAGTGCATTTTTCCGGCTTCCCACATACAGGGTATTGCAGTCTGTCAGAAATACTTTTCCGCCCAGCTCCTTTACCACGTCCGCTACGGCTCTGGCATAATTGGGACGCAGGAAAGCCAGGTTGCCCAGTTCTCCGAAATGTATCTTAATGGCTGCATATTTATCGGTAAAATCAATGTCTTTGATACCCGCTGTCAGAATCAGACGTTTTAATTTGTCCGGAATGTTTTCTGTAAATGAGGTTTTAAAGGTTGTAAAATATACTTTTGATTTTTCCATATGAAATTCTCCTTCTCTCATAATAATATTCGCTGACTGCTCCGATACCCGGCGTTTCCACGGGGTATATCCTATTCTACATCACTTGCAGTTTTTTTTCAATTTCTTCATAATTTCTTTCGAATTCTTTATGTTTCTTTTAGAAATTGTCCACAATTTGCACACATTTATATTCTATACTCAGTATATCAAATGAAGTTGATAGCTCAGACAGGCGCGCACCGTTATCAGCTTCGACAAACAACAATATAACTTCCATATACAGAAAGTTATCTTACATATATCGGTGCCACCGCCCAAGATGTGGCACCCCATGAAACATTTCATAAATTTACTCCCCCAAAAAGCGTTGCCTTTTGGCAACGCTTTCCTTCCGTCCATTTTCAGGGAACCGTTCATCTGCAGAAATCAGTCATGTTCCTGATATGTGATATTCCCGTCAATCAGCACATATTCTATATTTGTATCCGATACCATGGGATTGCCGTCTGCAATTACAATATCTCCGTCCTTACCGGCTTCCAGAGAACCCGTCCTGTCATCCACGCCGATATGTTTTGCCGCATTGATTGTGATTGCCTGCAAAGCGTCAAATTCATCCATTCCGGATTTCACTGCAAGGCCTGCGCAAAGGGCCAGATACTGCTGGGGAATCACCGGGGAATCGGTGATAATGGACACCTGACAGCCTGCTCTGGCCAGATCTCCCGGCGTCTCGAAACTCTTATTTTTCAATTCAAATTTGCTGGCATGGGTCAGTGTGGGGCCTACTGCCACAGGATATCCTTCTTTTGCCAGGTCTTCCGCAATCAGAGAACCGTCCGTGCAATGGTCAATGGTAAGGCCCACCTGAAATTCTTTTGCAATACGGATAGCGGTATAAATATCATTTGCCTGGTGGGCATGGGCTTTCAGAGGCAGTTCCCCTTTCAGAACAGGAATCAGCGCTTCCAGTTTGGCGTCCCAGGCAGGCTGTTTCAGTACATCATCTCCCGCCGCCTCTTTTCTTTTCATATATTCTCCGGTTTTTTCCAGCATAATCCGCAATATGGAAGCAGTGGTCATCCGCGAATAAATATCCTTGTCCTTGTAACAGCGTTTGGGATTCTCCCCGAATGCGCATTTCATGGCTGCTTTTTCTTTTATTACCATATCGTCAATTCGTTTTCCTGTGGTTTTGTATACCGTAAAGGTTCCTCCCAGCACGTTGGAACTTCCCGGCCCTGAAGCCACGCAGGTTACGCCGCCTTCCATTGCAAGGCGGATACTTTCATCCTGGGGATTCAGCCCGTCCACTGCGGAGAGCTGAGGGGTAACGGAATCTGTCATTTCATTATAATCCGCACCTTCAAATCCAATGGCATAGCCGTCCAGCCCCAGATGGCAGTGGGCCTCCACAAAACCAGGATATACCTCAAGGCCTGACGCATCCAGCACCTGGATATCCTGAAATTCTTCTTTTTCCAGTGCGGGCTCAATTCTGGTGATTTTCCCCTTTTCCACCAGAATATCCGCCACATATGGTTCTCTGTGAATCCCATCGTGAACAGTTCCCTGTTTTATTAATATGGTATGTTTCATGTTGCATTCCTCCTGAAGGGTTTTTACATATTATTGTATCACAATTACCATGCAGTACACGTCTTTTGCACTCAGGTTTCTTCCGTACATATTATACCACAATTGTCACCCAATACGCATTTTTTTGTACTCAGGTTAAATCCCTTATTATTGATACAGACCCATCAGCTTTTCTGCCTGTATATCCAGACTTTCCCCATAATCCGGCACACACGCAAGAACCGGGACTTTTCCGCGGCGTTCTATGACTCTGCGGTTGTCCTGCTCCATTGCATTCTCCGGGTGGAAATGGTTCAAAATCACACCTTTTGCCTCAATCTTTCTCATTTTCAGGTATTCCAGGGTCAGTATGGTATGGTTAATGGTGCCCAGACCTGCGTCTGCAACTACCAGACAGGGAAGCCGAAGTTCCCTGATAATATCCTCCAGCCACAGTTCATTTCCTGCCTCCTGACGCAACGGACACAGAATCCCTCCGCTGCCCTCCATGGTAATGTAGTCGTATTCCCGGCACAATGCTTCATACCTCCGGCATACCACGGAGCGTTCCATCGGATTTCCTTCCTGAACAGCTGCCAGGTGCGGAGAAACCGCCTGCTCGTAAATATAGGGAACCATGGATTCCAGTGGCTGGGCAATCCCGGAAACAGTTTTTACCCAGTCTGCATCTCCGGGTATAAGCCTTCCCTGGCTGTCTCGCTCATTTCCGCTGACCGCTGCTTTATAATATGCCCCTTTCACACCTGCTTCCTGCAAAATTTTTACCAGCAGGGCAGTAATGTAAGTCTTTCCCACATCCGTACCTGTTCCGGTTATAAAGATTCCCCTGCTCATACCTTTGCCACCTGATAGCCCAGTTCTTTCAGCATTTCCATATCCTTTTGGATGGTGATTCCCGCTGTGGTCAGCATATCACCCGTAATAGCCGCATTTGCGCCGGACCGGAAACATTCCCTTCCCTGGTCAGCCATCAGTCCTCTGCCTCCCGCCAGGCGGATAAATGATTCCGGCAGAATAAAACGGAACACCGCCACAATCCGGCACATATCATCTTCCGTAAGCCGGGGATTTTTTTCATACGGAGTGCCCGGAATGGGATTCAGCATATTGACCGGAATGGAATTTACCCCCAGATTCCGCAGAGCCAGTGCCAGGTCAATACGGTCTTCCATGGTTTCTCCCAGCCCCATAATACCACCGCTGCAGACACTCAGTCCGGCCGCTCCTGCAGCTTCCAGCGCCTGAATCTTATCCTGCCAGGTGTGGGTGGTACAGACTTCCGGAAAATATTTTTCGGAAGCCTCCAGATTATTATGTACCCGTTCTGCTCCGGCTGCTTTAATTTTTCGGAAATCTGCTTCTTCCAGCAGTCCGAAAGACACGCAGACTGAAATGTCCGCTGATTTTTTTATCTGCCGGATACTCTCGCAAATCTGTTCCACTTCTTCACTGCTCAGTTTTTTTCCGGATGTAACAATGGAATATCTGGGTACGCCTCGCCGGCTGTTGTACTCTGCCTGTTTTACCAGTTCCTCCGTGCCAAGCAGAGGATAGCTCTCCGCATGGGTCTGGTAAAAAGAAGACTGTGCGCAATATTTGCAGTTTTCAGAACATTTTCCACTCTTTCCATTGATAATTGTACATAAATCGAAATCGTTTCCGCAAAAAGCCCGGCGGATTTCATCGGCTCCTTCGCACAATTCTTCCAGGGGCTGCTCTGCCAGAAACAGGGCTTCCTTTTTATAAATCTGATATCCCTTCAAAACTTTTTCTTTCAGAATTCCAAGTCTGTTCTCCATAATTCTCCTCCGCTTTACTGTCAGAAATCTCTGTTCCGGATTTTACTCTGCCAGAGTACCCAGAATACTCCGGGAAGCCGGTACAAGACGGACAGCCAGTCCTGCTGCCAGAAAACAGAGCACCATATCTCCCGGCATGTCCAGAGGGAAACAGTCCGCCAGCACCATGGCAAAAGCTGTTTTCTCCCCCACATAGTAATTCAGCATCATATATTTGTATACCAGTCCGATTGCATATGTAACCACGAAACCTCCAAAGGCTGCAATTAAATACTTTCCATATCCCCGAATTCCGGATTTTTCCACAATCAGCCCCACCAGAAAAGCCGCCAGGATAAATCCCATCAGATAGCCGAAACTGGGCCGGAAAATATAGGCGATTCCGCCTCCTGCTGCAAAAATCGGCAGACCGCACAGCCCCAGCAGTACATATACGCCTACGCTGACTGCCCCCATTTTATACCCCAGTATCATTCCCGCCAGCAATACAAATAAAAACTGCAGGGTAAAATAGTCCATTCCCGGTACCGGAACCTGAATAAAAGCCCCTGCCGCTACCAGTGCTGTGAACATACCCCCGCAGACAATTTCTTTCACTGTTAATTTTTTTCCCATAATTTCCTCCTGTGCATTCTTCTTTTTCTCTTTCTGAGACAACTATACACAGGATTTTTTCAATTGTCAACTATTTTATTTTGTTGGTTTACATTTGTGGTGGCCATTTCCGTGATGGTCTTTTCCGCTATGGTGGCTGCCGCCTTCATGGCCGCAGCCTGATTCCATCTCTGTCAGTTCTTCTTCTCCCACCGCTTCCTGTCTGCCGTTTTCATATTGAGCCAGGAGGCGTCCAAGCTGGCACATGGGAATCGACTGGCATTCTTCCGCTGTCAGTTCTGAATTATACCGGGAGAGAAGCTGATACATCTGATATTTTCCCAGAGACATGTCATTCTCATGGGCAGACCTCACCGTGTCCATATCGGCGCTCCGGCACATACCGTGGTAATGGGTGGTTACTTCGCTGTTTTCCAGACCGGAAAGAAGCTCCTCTGCTTTTGATGAGGCTACCGTAACCGTCAGTTCCGCATCTCCCGTAAGATACTTCTGCATGGCCCTGCTTCCTACCAGCATCTCCACCGCCTCCAGATAATCCTTTCCCTCCAGTTCCAGATGTTCCAGAACAACCGCCCCTTCTTCATTCCGGCTTTCCGCAGCAGTCACACGATTTCTGCGGTTCAGTGTCAGTTCCACGGAAGGATTTACATCCACGCTCACATAAGATACCGGCATTTCCTGAAAATACCAGTTCCCGATTCCGACGCAGAGCAGCAAAAGGGCACAGGCCGAAACCAACGGTGCCAGGCTGACCCGGATAGAGCCTTTTACGGTTTTCCGCCTGTTCTGATTCAGATATTCTGATACGGACTGTTTCATCTGCTCTGTTGCACGTACCTGTCCAAACGCTTCCCGAATCTCGTCATGCACTGCCGCCACCTCCTAACTTCTGTTTCAGAATTTCCCGTCCCCGCGATAAAAGAGAATATATGGTATTTTCTTTTTTATGCAGCATAGTTCCTATTTCCCTGGCAGTATACCCTTCATAATAATGGAGATAAATTACGTCCTTGTATTTTGCCGGAAGCGCAAGCACTGTCTCCAGTATCTCCATCTGCTCCGGCTTCACACTGGCAGCTTCCTCTGCAAGCACTTCCAGCGGCACCGTCCCATGGCGAAACAGCTTTCTTTTCAAATCTTTACAGGCATTGAGTGTCACCCGAATCAGCCATGCTTTTTCATGTTCGGAATTTTCAAAGACCGCAGAATGGAGGACATACTTCAAAAATACCTCCTGAAGCACATCCTCCGTATCCTCATAGTTATTCAGATGTAAAAGGCAAATTCTCCGTATCATATCGGCGTACGTCTCTATTGCCTGTTCGACCTCCTGTTCGCCACGCATAAAGTATCCCCTTTGTTCTTCTTACCAGTGATGTCCTCCATGGTGTCCGTCGCCATGGTGTCCGCCGCCATTTCCATTGCCGCCGTTACCGTTCCAGTTGTCACAGATTCCGTCTCCGTTGGTATCAACATAATTGCCGCAGTGTCCGCTGCCGTTATGAGTACAGTAATCGCAGATTCCGTCTCCGTTGGCATCCGTATAATTGCCGCAGGCTCCGTTATGGGCGCAGTGGTCGCAGTATCCATCCCCATTGGCGTCCACATAGTAAGGACAGACAGCCGCTGTTGTACCGGCATCCGGATTCTCTGTTACATCTGCCGGCGCTTCCGTATCCGGAACATCGCTGTCATTGTTTTCATTTTCAGCAGGCGGTACATCGCTGCTGTCTTCCGGTTCATCTGCCGGCGCCACCACGGGCAGTATCACATCTTCCGGTTCAGTTACCTCTTCGCCTTTTTCATTGATTGTCTGAACAGCCTGTTTCAGCATATCTTCCGCTCCGGACTGTCTTACTTCCGCCTTCTGCTCCACCTGTTCCTTTTTCAGCGGTGCTTCCTGATTCTGCATACTGAACGCTGCTGCCGGAATGGTAATCCCAAGAACCGCGGCACAGGCTAATCCTGCAATCAATGCTTTCTTACGGTTTTTCATAATATGACCTCCTGATTTTCTCTGAATCATTATCATTTTTTATTTTCTACTTATAATACGATACGTTTTGGAAAATTCTTGCATCTCCGCAAAATAATTTTTTATTTTTATTATAACATAATCCGGACTGTTTTTCAGTAACATTTCAGTCCGGGCTTCCCTGTTACGTTTTTCATCTGAAAAAATAACAGGTATGGAATCTTTGCATTTTCTATGGTATAATGTTGATATTATATTGCCCCGTGCATAAACTGCACAGCAGCCGTGGCAGATTCATAGTTACTGCTCACACCGGAAGGAACGGAACAGTAACAATTCACAAACAGAAAGTGTAGAGAACAGCAATATGAGCGAAAACAAAGATTATCCTGTAACAAATTCAAATCAGAACAGAATAACAGATTCCGCCCGAAACCGGCAGAAGATTGCAGAACTGGAGCAGCGTATTGCCGAGCTGGAAAAATCTCTGCAGGAAGCAGAGGAGACCAACAGAGCAAAAAGTATTTTCCTGTCCAATATGTCTCACGATATCCGCACTCCCATGAATGCAATTATCGGAATGACCTCCATCGGACTGTCCCATATTGATGAAAAAACGAGAGTGCAGGACTGCCTTCTCAAAATCAAAACGTCCTCCACTCACCTGATGAGTCTGGTCAATGATGTGCTGGATATGTCCCGTATTGACAGCGGCCGGCTTTCCTTAAATGAAGAAGAATTTTCTCTGGCGGATCTGGTTCACGACATTGCCGTCATTGTACGTCCCCAGGCAGCCCAGAAGAATCAGAACCTCCAGATAGAAATCGGTCTGATTCAGGAAGAAAATCTCATCGGAGATCCCCTTCATCTGCGGCAGATTCTGGTTAATATTATCGGAAATGCCGTAAAGTACACTCAAAAAGAAGGAGAAATTCTGATTCAGTTCCGGCAGCGGCCCGCAGAGCCGGATTCCACCGGACGCAGGCAGGTATGGTTTGACTTTGTCTGCAAAGACAACGGAATGGGCATGAGTCAGGAATTTCTGGAGAAAATCTTTCTTCCTTTTGAAAGGGTAACCAACGCCGCCACCAGCAAAATCGAAGGAACCGGCCTTGGCATGTCTATTGTGAAAAATCTGGTAGACCGTATGGACGGACAGATTCGGGTGGAAAGCCAGGAAGGGAAAGGCAGTACGTTCCATGTAACCCTTCCGTTTACGGTGGCTCTCCAGAATCGGGAAGAACTGAATCTCCCGGCAGGGCAGCAAATCCTGGTGGCAGAAAACATGGAAAGCAGGCTGCCCCCGATTCTGGAATACCTGAAAGACGGAGGACTGGTGCCGGTTCATATGAAGCGCGGCGTGGATGTGGTTACATGGCTGACAGAGGAGCAGTATGAAAACCGTATGCCCTGTGCCATGCTGCTGGGACAGGAACTGGACGACATGCCGGTTCTGGAACTGGCCTCCCATGTACGCCATCTGGCAGGACAGGATTTTCCGATTCTTCTGGTATCGGAATCAGACTGGGCCCAGATGGAATATCAGGCCACCCGTGCAGGAATCAATGCTTTCGTTCCATGCCCGCTCTTTAAAAGCAGGCTGCTGGAGACCATTTCCGGTCTGACAAACCGGGAAGATATGGAAGAAGACCCCTACGCCAGCCCTGACATGGATTACAGCCAGTACCGTATTCTGCTGGTAGAGGATGTGGAGCTGAATCAGGAAATTGCGGTGGAAATTTTCTCCCTCATCGGCGTTCAGACAGAGGTGGCCGACAACGGCGCCCAGGCTGTGGAAAAATTTGCAGCTTCTCCGGAAGGCTATTATGACGTTATCTTCATGGATATTCAGATGCCCGTTCTGAACGGCTATGAAGCTACCAGAAAAATCAGGCAGCTTTCCAGAAAGGACGCGGAAAGTGTCTGGATTGTGGCCATGACTGCAAATGCCTTTGTGGAAGATATCCGTCTGTCGCGGGAAGCCGGAATGAACGAACACTGTTCCAAACCCGTAGATCCGGAACGTCTGCAGGAAATTTTACGCAACCGACTGAAACATAAATAGCGGTCAGGACGTCCGAAGCACTGCTTTGATGCCCTGATCAGATAACAGAAAAGAGTAGAAGGATTATGCAGCCATATCAGGAAGAATATATTGCCAGTTTAAAAGATATTTCTGCCCTCAGAACCCGTAAAAATCCGGGAAACCTCTCTTTTGACGAATATCTGGAGGAAGTCCTCCGGGACCGTATGCGGGCAGAGCAGAAAATAAAGCGTAATATGGAATTGCTGCGGGGAGAACTTTTCCCGGTTCTGGATCATATACATAACGCCGGTGAAGATAAACTGCAGGAGCTGCAGGACTTTGCAGACGCACTTTTATCCGGAAATAACAAAGACGCGCTGGATGCAGGGCTTTTCTGCCAGATTCACAAAGCGCTGCTTACCCTTGCCCGGCTGACCAGAGACCGAAATGCCATGATTCGGGAATTATACTGGCTGGGTATGGCCCACAACAACCAGTGCAACAAGCTGGTGGGACTTGACCTTTCCATCACGGAAAAATATACTTCTCAGATGCGGCTCTGTTTTACAGAAGCAGCCGCTTACCTGAAATATTATGATGAAATTGACGATACGGAGACACGGGGCTATATTCTGCGTTCCCGTGCGAATATGTCCCTGGGGAAATTTAAGTCTGCCAGTGAAAAAATCCGTATGATAAAGCGTACTCTGGAGATTCTGCAGGATAAGGAATACCAGAAAAAGGCTCCGGATCTCCCCTGGGATAAATACATTTACCTGACCCATCAGCAGATGGCGGCCAGCATTTCCCACAGCAGGGAAGCCACCATGACTTCCGAGGACGTGACCGATATTATGGAATCTGTCTATATTGTCCATGAGCGGAGGTTTCAGGAGGCTGCTTCCCGGAATGAACCCCCTCCCATCCGGCCACGTTTCGCCTATTATGCCATAGAATATTACTGCGGGCTGAACACTCTGGACGGCCTTTTGAATAAAATGGAACTTTTAATGGATAAAACAGATTTGACTGATTTTTCCACAGACAGCATGTATGGCATCATTTCTCTGCCTGCTTTTTACTGTCAGTATTTAACTGATTATCCGGAACGGATTCCAAAACGGACGGAATATCTCGAAAGCCTTTATCACCGGATTTTAAAGTATGTGGATTCTGTTCCGGAGGACTTTCAGAATGAGGCCCTGTTCCTCTATCTCCGTCAGCTTTCCGCCACCTTTCTGGAAACCGGAAACAGTATATCCTATAAAGATTTTCTGATGAAAATTCTGATGCGTTTTGCACCGGAAATCTTTGTTCATTCCTGGATTGTGGGTAAAGGCGCGGTTACCCTCTGCGGGATAATTCTGGAAGAAGAACCGGAGTTTTTCGACGATATTGACATGTTCCGGGAAATTTCTGACTCGGAAGAAAAGAAACAGCGCATTCTGAATTATGCCATGGAAGCCGGTATGCTGCATGATGTGGGCAAAGTGAACTTCATCAATCTGTATTCCCAGGCAGGACGCCAGTGGTTTGAAGAAGAATATGAAATGGCTCACCTTCACACGCTGGCGGGGGAGGCAGCCCTGTCTGCCAGGGAATCTACCCGGCCTTATGCAGCCATTGCTCACGGACATCATTCCTGGTACGACTGTACTCATGGATATCCGGATTCCTATCACCGGCTGGAATGCCAGTACCGTCAGATGACAGATATTATCGGCCTGATTGACTGGCTCCATGACGTTACGGATATGCAGTGTCTGTATATGGGATTTGACAAGACTTTTGACGAAGCCGTTGAGACAGCTCTTGGGCTGGAGGGCAAGCGGTTCTCTCCCCTTCTGACTGCCCGGCTGAGAGAGGAAAAAATTGCCGGACAGATTGAACGTTCTTTTTCCGAAGGACGCCGGGAGGCCTGGAAGCAGATTTATGACGGAATGAAACAGTAAAAAAACAGGGGCCGCAGCCCCTGTTTTTTTACTGTTTCACATCAATACGAACCAGTGCTTTTTTCAGCGCAATTTCCGCACGGGCTACGTCCACTTCCGCACCATGGCTGCGGAGACGTTCTTCCGCACGGGCTTTGGCCGCCTGTGCCCGGTTCACGTCAATCTCGTCGGGCCATTCGGCAATTTCCGCAAGAAACGTTACTTTTTCTCCCAGAATCTGCACAAAGCCTGCATGGACTGCCGCTTCTTTTTTGCCGTCCGCTTCTGTAATGGTTACAATTCCGGGAGCCAGTACGGTAGTCAGAGGGATATGGTGTTTGTATACACCCATCTCTCCGTCCACGGAAGTGAATTCCACCATGGAGGCTTCCCCTTTGTATAACACACGGTCCGGCGTGATGATTTCCAACTGAAAGTATTTATTTTCCTCTGCCATGTGCTCACCCCCCTATTTCATGCGGGCGCGAACTTCATCAATTGATCCTGCATTCAGGAAATGGCCTTCCGGAACATCGTCATGTTTTCCTTCCAGAATTTCCTTAAATCCTCTGAGGGTTTCTGCAATAGGCACATATTTTCCGTCCATTCCGGTAAACTGAGTTGCCACAAAGAAAGGCTGAGACAGGAATCTCTGTACTTTTCTTGCGCGGTTTACCACCAGCTTATCGTCTTCCGACAGCTCGTCCATACCGAGGATTGCAATGATATCCTGCAGTTCCTTGTATCTCTGTAAAATCTCCTGCACGCCGCGGGCCACTTCAAAATGCTCCTGTCCTACCACACGGGGGTCCAGAATACGCGAGGTGGAATCCAGCGGATCCACCGCCGGGTAAATACCAAGCTCCGCAATAGAACGGGATAATGTGGTAGTTGCGTCCAGATGGGCAAATGTAGTTGCGGGAGCCGGGTCTGTCAGGTCATCCGCCGGTACATAAACTGCCTGTACGGAAGTAATGGAACCGTTCTTTGTAGAAGTGATACGCTCCTGCAAAGCACCCATTTCTGTCTGCAGCGTAGGCTGATAACCTACGGCGGAAGGCATACGTCCCAGCAGTGCGGACACCTCGGAACCTGCCTGGGTAAAACGGAAAATATTATCAATAAACAGCAGCACGTCTTTTCCGCCTTTGTCACGGAAATACTCTGCCATGGTAAGTCCTGTCAGGCCTACACGCATACGTGCTCCAGGGGGCTCGTTCATCTGTCCGAACACCATACAGGTCTTGTCAATAACCCCGGACTCTTTCATTTCATAGTAAAGGTCGTTTCCTTCACGTGTTCTCTCACCTACGCCGGTAAATACGGAGTATCCGTCATGCTCTGTGGCAATGTTATGGATTAATTCCTGAATCAGCACGGTTTTGCCCACGCCGGCTCCGCCGAACAGACCAATCTTTCCACCTTTCTGGTAGGGGCAGAGCAGGTCAACGACTTTGATACCGGTCTCCAGCATTTCCGTGGAAGTAGCCTGTTCCTCAAATGTGGGAGCTTTTCTGTGAATCGGCATGTATTCCACATTTTTCGGCGGCGCTACTTCGTCAATGGGCTCGCCCAGCACATTGAACATACGTCCCAGTGTCTGCTCGCCAACCGGAATGGTAATAGAGGCTCCCGTTGCTTCCGCATCCATGCCCCGGACCAGTCCGTCTGTAGAACCCATGGCAATACACCTTACCGTATCATCACCCAGATGCTGAGAAACCTCCACAACCAGACGCTTTCCGCCTTCCAGCGGAATATTGATTGCTTCGTTGATTTCCGGCAGGCTGCCTTCAGAAAACTTGATATCCAAAACAGCACCGATAATCTGAGTGATTTTACCTATATTCTTATCTGCCATAATTTCACTCCTTAAAATTGTTGATGGCTGAATTTCACCTCAGCCTGATTTCATATCAGAAGTGCCTTACCGGCACTTCTGCCCGCGGCTGCCTCGCCGCCTCCGGCAGCTTCTTCCTCTGGCCCGGCCTGCGATAATCCCTCAGACTTCTGTTTCCCTCAGCCTGATTTCATATCAGAAGTGCCTTACCGGCACTTCTGCCCGCGGCTGCCTCGCCGCCTCCGCGGCTTCTTCCTTTGAGGCAGCCTGCGATAAACAGGCCATGTTCTTAAAGCGCTTTGCGCTTTAAGATATGGCCTCGGCGCCGGCAATAATCTCTGTCAGCTCCTGTGTAATAGAGCCCTGACGCGCTCTGTTATATTTCAATGTCAAATCACTGATCATTTCTTCTGCATTGCTTGTTGCGGAATCCATCGCCTGCATTCTGGCGCCGTTTTCACTGGCAACCGCTTCCACCAGCGCACCATAGAAAAGGCTTGTCATGTACTTGGGTATAATTAAATCCAGTGCCTCTTCCTCATTGGGCTCATAATTCATCAGCACATTGCTGTCCGCCTCTTTCAGTTCTGCTTCGTCAAATTCCACCGGAAGCAATTTCATCAGAGTGGGTTCATGGCTGACGGTATTTTTAAAATGGGTATATGCAAGGTAAATTTCCCCGATTTCCCCTCTGGTAAAAGCACCCAGAACTTCCTTGCAGATTGCGGAAGCATCTTCATAAGTGGGGCCCTCGATTACGTCCGAATAGTCCCCCTTCATCTCATAGCCTTTCCGCTGCAGGGATTCCTTCGCCTTACGCCCGATAATGTAAATCTGAGCTTCTTCTCTGGGAATACCGCTGTCGGTAACCAGCTTCACAATATTGGAATTGTATCCGCCGGCCAGTCCCCGGTTGGAGGCAATGGTAATGATTGCTTTCTTCTGAGAGCTTCCCGCTTTCAGATAGGGATGGCTCATATTTCCTGACCTTGCAAGCATTGAGGTTACAGTCTGATACATGTAATTAAAATATGGATTGGACTGCTCCGCACGGTTTTTCGCTTTCTGCAGTTTAACGGTAGAAACGAGCTTCATGGCTTTTGTGATTTGCTGCGTACTTTGTATGCTGCCTTTTCTTCTTTTAATGTCCCTCATGGACGCCATAAACATTCACCACCCGTCTACTTAAATTGTGCCTTACATTCCTCAATGGCTTTTACAAGTACGGTTTCCGTTTCTTCTTTGATTTCTTTATCTCTGCGGATTGATTCCGGAATTTCCGGATATTTGGTATCCACAAATTCAAACAGCTCCTGCTCGAATCTGAGAATGGATTCCACAGGTACATCCAGAAGATATTTCTTCGTAGCCGCATAAATAATCATAACCTGATATTCTACCGGCATGGGTCTGTACTGAGGCTGCTTTAACATTTCACGGATTCTTTCACCCTGTGCCAGCTTCTCCGTAGTATCCGCATCCAGTTCAGAGCCGAACTGAGCAAATGCTGCCAGCTCACGGTACTGTGCCAGCTCCACACGGATGGGAGCCGCAATCTTCTTCATAGCCTTAATCTGTGCGGAACCGCCTACTCGCGATACGGACAGACCCGCATTGATTGCCGGGCGGAAACCTGCGTTGAACATTTCTGTTTCCAGATAAATCTGACCGTCTGTAATGGAAATTACATTCGTGGGAATATAGGCGGAAACGTCTCCTGCCTGTGTCTCAATAATGGGCAGTGCTGTCAGAGAACCGCCTCCTAATTTTTCAGATAATCTGGCCGCACGTTCCAGCAGCCTGGAGTGCAGGTAAAATACGTCTCCGGGATACGCCTCACGTCCGGGCGGACGTCTCAGAAGCAGGGAAAGGGTACGGTATGCGGTAGCATGTTTGCTCAGGTCATCATAGACAACCAGCACATCCTCGCCTTTTTCCATCCACTCCTCACCAATCGCACATCCTGCATATGGTGCAATATACTGTAAGGGAGCCAGCTCGCTGGCAGTGGAAGCAACCACGGTGGTATAGTCCATAGCGCCAAACTCTTCAAATGTCTTTACAATAGTTGCAACGGTAGAAGCCTTCTGTCCAATGGCAACGTAAATACATTTTACACCCTGTCCCTTCTGGTTAATAATGGTATCCACCGCAATGGCTGTTTTTCCCGTCTGGCGGTCTCCGATGATCAGCTCACGCTGTCCCCGTCCGATAGGCACCATGGAGTCAATAGCCTTAATACCTGTCTGCAGCGGTGTATCTACGGACTTTCTGGAGATAACACCGGATGCCACTCTTTCTATCTGTCTGAATTTTGTGGTTTCAATGGGGCCCTTTCCGTCGATGGGCTGTCCCAGTGCGTTGACTACGCGTCCGGTCATGGCGTCGCCTACCGGAACCTCAACCACTCTTCCCGTTGTCTTAACGGTATCCCCTTCATTGATATTCTTATGGTCGCCCAGCAATACGGCGCCCACATTATCTTCTTCCAGGTTCAATACCATTCCATAGACTTCTCCGGGAAATTCCAATAACTCGCCCTGCATGGCATTTTCAAGACCGTGAATACGGGCAATTCCGTCTGCCACCTGAATTACCGTACCGACGTCCGATACTTCAAGCTGAGACGCATACCGTTTCACCTGCTCTTTTATAACTGAACTTATTTCCTCCGGTTTTAAATTCATGGAGCGCATTCACCTACTTTCAACTGTATTTTTGATAATTCCCTGGTAAGGCTCTGCAGTTTATGTTTCACACTGCTGTCCACCACTCTGTCACCAATCCGAATTACCATGCCGCCGATTAAACTTTCATCCACATCGTAATGCATTTCAAATTCCACATAGCGGGTGGTTTCCAGTAATTTCTGCTTAATCTGCTCTTTCTGACTGTCTGCAAGCGGCATGGGTGCAGTCACATAAGCAGTGCCGATGTTTTTATATTCCTTTACCTGGTCAATGAAATATGTGAATACAGATTCCATTTCACCATAGTGACCCCTGGAAACAAGCAGACGCATAAGCCCGGTGATTTCATCATGGGCTCTGCCCTTAAAAATCCGTTCCAGAATCTCTATTTTTTCTTCTTTTACGATTTTCGGGTGATTCATCAGTTTGGAAAGCTCGTTGTCTTCACGAAGAATCTGCTGTATGCTTCTTGCTTCTTCCAACATTTCATCCACCTGACCAGATTCCACAGCAAGCTCAAACAGTGCATCCCCATATGTTTTGGATACTAGCTTTGCCATGTGCTCTCACCTATTTCCTTCAATGTCTCCTCCACCAGCGCGTCCTGAATGGATGTATCAATGGAGGCTGTCACTACCTTGCCTGCCATCATGGAAGCAATGGTAATCATTTCCTGTTTTGCCTCGTCCATAATACGTTTCTTCTCCAGCAATGCTTCTTCGTTGGCACGTTTTATGATACGGGCAGCTTCTTCCTTCGCCTCATCTACAATCCTGGTTTCATTTTTCAGGGCTTTCTGGCGGGCCTCACTTAAGATTTCCTCAGCTTCTTTTTCGATTCCTCTGATTTTTGCATCATATTCCGCTTTGACAGCAGCAGCTTCTTCCCTGTCCTTCTTTGCGGTGTCAATATCATTCTTAATGCGGTCCTGTCTGTCCTTCAACATCTTCTTTGCCGGATTAAACAGCAGATAAGACATTAAGGTAAACAGAAACAATATGGCAAGAATCGAGAGAACCGTGTCATGCAAAAGCTGCGGATTTAAGCCAAATAACTGTTCCAAGGCCTGTCCTCCTTTCATCTGATTTGTGCTGCTTTCTGCACATTAAGGGATGCCCTTATTTTAACGGCTGCACAAACATCAGAAGGATTGCAACCAGCAAACCATACAGACCGGTTGTCTCCGCTACCGCCTGACCTAAAAGCATGGTAGAAGTAATGTCTGATTTTGCTCCCGGATTTCTTCCTACTGCGGATGCCGCATGTCCTGCTGCGATACCCTGTCCAATACCAGGTCCGATACCTGCGATAACCGCAAGACCTGCACCGATTGCTGAACAAGCTCTGATTAATTCTGCTCCTGTAATGTTATCCATAAGATTTTTCCTCCTTGCGTTTTCTTATAATTATTTCATTAATAAACTGGTTACGGATGTTACTCTTCCTCTCCGATTGCATTGCTGATGTATGTCATGGTCAGCATACAGAATACATACGTCTGGATACAGCCTGAAAATACATCAAAGTACGCATGTAATGCTCCTGGCCAGAAATATGCACCCTTTGACAGCAGCGCATAAATCAATGCCATAATAATGGTTCCTGACAGTACGTTTGCAAACAAACGCAGAGACAGAGAAATCGGCACTGCGATTTCACTGATCAGGTTAATCGGAAACCAGATTGGCAGCCATGGCGGCAGCGGGGAACACATATCTGTCCATATGGCCTTTGGCGTCTGATATTTAAACTGATTAAAATGAATCAGGATAAAACTCAGCAGCGCCAGCGGCAGGGTTACACCGTAATCCGCTGTGGGCGGCCGCAGTCCGAACAGGCCGGAAAGGTTGGACACCAGGATAAATATAAATATGGTTCCCACATAGTTGACAAATTTCCCGCCGCTTTTTCCCATAACGCCGTGAACCATGCCGTCCAGTTTTTCCACAATCAGTTCCACCACATTCTGAAAGCCTCCCGGTACATCTGATGCATGTTTCATGGCACGGTTGGCTGCAAGCGAAAACCCGATCAGAATTATCATAACAATTAAAATGCTCACATGGGTTGTGGTAATCCAGAAGGTATGTCCAAACAGCTCGTAGGAAAACAGACCGTGTACCATAATATCAATGTCTGCTCCGGAAGACAGTAAAATTGAACTCTGCACTCTCTCACCTCCTTTTATTTTCATGGCTGCAGGCGCTTTTCTCCTGCATGGCAATCATAAATTTATGTGTAACAGGCTGCAAATAAGCAGATACTTTCAGCCCCATCACCCCCGCAAACATGGCAAGTACGTTGCCCAGTTCAAAATACCAGACAACGATAACCCCAAGAACTACTGCCAGATAGCGCAGCACGGCATACAGAGACGCTTTTCGGTAAGAGCGTTTCTCTGCCATGGCCTCCACCGTATCAAGGATAACCACAGCCATATTGACTGCCAGCCCCATGGCCAGAATAATTCCCGCCCAAAGCCCCACGCTATACTGCACCTTATCTTCCACGAACCATACGCCGACAATCTGAATCATAAATCCGTAGAGCACTATGCCGAGCAACAGTTCCGGAAGGGCCTGATTAATCCTTCTTAACATGAACGGTATCCTTTTCTTTCTGATTATGCTGCTCCCCGGAAGTCCCATGACGCCGGGAAGATGTATCTTCGGAATAAATTTTCCTGGCCATAATGAAAATATTGCGGAATCCGGCCAGAGCTCCCACTGCAAACAACGGAATCGTAATCCAGTCTATGGAAAATTTCTTTCCGATGTAAACCCCTGCCAGCACACACAAAAAAATTGGTACCAGCATGTTGATTCCAAACTGCGTAATTAATGTGAGAGAACGATATACGCTTTTTTTGTATTTCACATGGGTACCTCCGCTGTCATACAGTAATTTCCATACATATGAAATTATTATATCCATTTTTTATGAAAATGTCTATCCATTTCTTGTATTTTTCACGTAACAGTTCCGCCATGGCCTGTTTCTGTGTGAATCATGCCCGCATGATTTAAATGGCGCGAGCTGAATTGTTACAGAACCATCTTCACTTCCCGGTTTGTATGGGTATACTGATAATACCGCACGCCTGCCGCATCCAGCATCCGCCTGGAAGCAATCACCGAAGGAGTGTCCCTGTATTTGTCACTGTCATATACCACGGTCCTGATACCTGCCTGGATAATCGCCTTGGCGCATTCATTGCAGGGAAACAGGGAAACATAGAGTTTCGCCCCTTCCAGGCTGCCGCCCCGGTAATTCAGAATAGCGTTTAATTCACTGTGGGTCGTATAGAAGTATTTATTGTCCAGGGGCTCCCCTTCCCGGTTCCAGGGAAATTCATCATCGGAACATCCCGCAGGGAACCCGTTGTAACCCATGGACAGAATTTTATTGTCCGGACTGACAATGCAGGCTCCCACCTGTGTGCCCGGATCTTTGGAGCGCATGGCGGAGAGCATTGCCACTCCCATAAAATACTCATCCCAGCTAAGATAATCCTGTCTCTTACTGCTCATATTACACCTCGCTTATTTTGTGCCGAAAATCCGGTCTCCCGCATCTCCCAGACCGGGAACGATATAACCATGGTCATTCAGCCCCTCATCCAGGGCTCCCACATACAAATCCACATCCGGATGGGCCTGCTTCATGGCCTCCACCCCTTCCGGCGCTGCGATAATACAGAGAAAATGTATATTTCTGACGCCTTTTTCCTTCAGCATCTGAATAGCAGCTACTGCGGAGCCTCCTGTGGCCAGCATGGGGTCCACTACAAACACTTCCCGCTCCGGACAGTCCTCCGGCAGTTTACAGTAATATTCCACGGGCTCCAGCGTGTCCGGATCCCGGTATAATCCGATATGGCCCACCTTTGCCGCCGGAATCATGGCCAGCATTCCGTCCACCATGCCAAGGCCTGCCCGCAGAATGGGAACTACCGCCAGTTTCTTTCCTTTTAATTCCCTGACAGTTGCAGTACAGATTGGCGTCTCAATCTCTATATCCGTAAGTTCCAGATTCCTGGTGGCCTCATAGCACATCAGCATGGCAATCTCTCCCACCATTCCCCGAAAATCCCTGGAACCGGTAGAACTTCTGCGCAGCCAGCCAATTTTATGCTGAATCAGCGGATGTTCCATAATTGTCACTTTTCCCATATGTTTCTTCTCCTTCGTTTATTAGATTTACCAGCTTTCGTATGGTTTTATTCAGGGTTTCATAGCAGATTCCATAGGACTGCAGCGTCCCTCCATAGGGATTGAGAATCTCCAGCTCATCTCCCGTTAAATCTGTCAGTACCTCCACATCCACGCCGGCGCTTTCTTCATATTCTTCCAGTATCTTCTGTTTCTGAGCAGCTTCCATGGTAATAATCAGATGTTCCGGAACCAGATCTTCCGGGGCAAGCTGTTTCGACATCTGATTTTCCCCATTGATACCGTTGCTGATTAACACCGCCTCCACCTTCTGGTTCAAAGGCTCCGGAAACAGCACCACCAGTCCCCGGCTCTCTATTTCCATGGGAAATTTCAGGATATATTCTTTCATAATGGCCTCTGCCATAGGTGCACGCGCTGTACCGCTGTTACATACGAAAATAATTTTACTGTATCTTTTCATACCCGCCACCTTTCCGGTCTCCGTTTATACTTCTATTACATGATGTCCGGCCGCTTTCAGCAGACGGTTCATAATCGCCTGTCCGATTCCGGCTGTGGAAAAACTTTCTGAATATATGATTTCCGCATTCAGCTCATCAAATTCCCTTAAAATTCTGTATAAATGCCGGGCAATGGTATCCTCATCCGCCCTGGTTCCAATGCTTTTTACAATGCCGTAACGGTATCCGCCTCTGGTCTCATCAGTACTTATAATTCCCACCGTTCTGCCTTTTACTTCCTCTTTCCCGGCCAGTTCATTGATTTTTTCCCGTACTTTTTCTCCGGCTCCGGACACCAGAATCAGTTCTCCTGCAGGGGCATAATGCCTGTACTTCATTCCCGGTGCTTTGGGACGAATCTCCGAATCTTCCGGATTAAGTCCCGGATCTGTCCGGAGTTCCCCGATTACACCCCGTATCATTTCTTCCGTAATATAGCCAGGCCTTAAAATCATGGGGATTTCCTCTGAAAAATCCACAATAGTAGACTCAAGGCCAATCCCCACCGGGCCTCCGTCCAGAATCATGGGAATCCGGCCCTCCATGTCCTGAGCCACATGTTCCGCTTCGGTGGGGCTCGGCCTGCCGGAACGGTTTGCGCTGGGCGCGGCGATAAATCCGCCGCCTGCTTCTATCAATGCCAGCGCCACCGGATGATCCGGCATACGCACCGCCACTGTCTTAAGGCCTCCGGTGGTTTCCAGCGGAACAGTTTCCTGTTTTTCAAAAATCATGGTCAGCGGCCCCGGCCAGAATATTTCTGCCAGCTTCCGGGCCTGTTCCGGCACCCTTACAGCAATTTGTTCCAATGCTTCCATACTGGAAATATGTACAATCAGCGGATTATCCGAGGGACGTCCTTTGGCTTCATAGATTCTGCGGGAAGCCTGTGGGTTCAGGGCATCCGCTCCCAGTCCATATACTGTCTCCGTGGGAAAGGCCACCAGTCCCCCCTGACAGATAATCTGACCTGCTGCATGGACGTATTCTCTGATTCGCTCTTTATTCTGTTTGCCTTCCGTAACATTTACAATTACTGTTTCCATATGATTACCTGAATGAATTCACACATTTTTATGGATGTTGCAGCAAATGCAAAATCCTGGTCTGAGCTGTTATGTTCCTTCTTTCCTGCCCGTCCGTTCTGTTTCTGAGTCTTATTATCCCATAATCAGGTAATCTTCGCAACCACTACATCATGTAGGAAAAGAACCATTTTCACACTATTGCAAAAATGGTTCTTCCTGATGCTTCTTATTCGGCAGTTGAATATAATCTATATTGTTTTTATATCCCGGTCAGTTATCCTGTTCCTATCAGCACTTTCTTTCCCTGAAATGCAAAACCATAACGATGAATCCGTGCTTTTGGAATTCCCCGTACAAGGAGCTGCGCTGCATAGTCTTTTTCCTCAATCTGGCGAAGGGCAGCTTCCACCGTATCCTGCAGCGTGGCTTCTTCGGTCTGGTCAAACACCTTAAATTCCAGTAACACCGCATCATCCTCTTTCGGATTTCTTGGCTCAAGCATCACATCATATCTGCCATAACCGCTCTCCCTGTTAGAGGTAATCACGTAACGTCTTCGCAAATCCACAAGCAGTCCAAGCACAAATCCATGGTAAAAACGTTCCGGCGTTCTGGATGAAGGTCTTTTTCCCGTATCAAAACTGCTGAATATTTCCAGGCTGATTTCATTCATATAGACATTCATTCCCCTGATATCACCCTGCAGCATTGCTCTGACAAAATCATTGTAATCTGCATCCACACTCCGGAACCATCCGCGCACCATACCATGAAACATCCGCTCCACCTCATAATTGGTAAGAGCCAGCTCATATCGGACCTCTTCACCATATTCCAGTTCTTCTTCTCCTTCATGATTCAGCACTTTCAAATATCCGGCTGCCAGAAGCAGGCTCCAGATTGCGGTCTCATTTTCATCCAGCTGATGATACGCAATTTGCTCATCCACAGGCGTCCGAATACTTCTTCCCTGCAGCAGTTCTTCAAACTTCTCCTTTATACTGCGGTTTCCCTCCCGCAGCAGCTTGCTTACCAGACTGTTTGAACTGGTATTCGCCCAATAAGTATGATACTTTCCGGTATCCAGAAAATTCAGAACAGACCATGGATTATAGATACCGGAATTTCCTCCGAAAATAAAACCGTCATACCAGCGCTTTACTTCTTCCTGTTCTGGTCCCAGACCACATTCATCCAGTGCTGCAAAAACCTCTTTTTCTGTAAAACCAAAAGAATCAGCGTACTCCTCCGATGTGGCAGAAACCACTTTTAAATTGTTAAGGTCCGAGAAAATGGACTCCTTACTGACTCTGGTAATTCCAGTCATAATGGCCCGCTCCAGCCATGGATTGGTTTTAAACATGGCATTGAACATACTCCTGGTAAAAGCAGCCAAATCCTTCCAGTAGCCGCCCACATACGCCTCCTGCATGGGAGTATCATACTCGTCCAGAAGAATAATAACCTTTTTTCCATAGTAGCGATACAGATATTTTGAAAGATAATGTACAGCCATTGTGGCGTCCACATCATCCATATCTGTGGTAATCCGGCTGAAAAACTCCCGTTCTCCCCCTTCCAGGCATTTTTCTTTCAGGAGAAATGAATATTTCATATATAATTCTGCAATCATCTGGCATATCTTTTTTCTGGTATCGGCATAATTAGCTTCTTTCACATTGGCAAACGACAGGCTAATCACAGGATATGTTCCCTGCAGCTTCTGATAATTTTTATCCTTCCAGATGGAAAGCCCCTCAAACAAATCTCCTCTGTTCTGATAATCCACCGAGAAGAACTGCTCTGTCATACTCATATTCAGGGTCTTTCCAAAACGACGGGGACGTGTAATCAGAGTTACATCATCTTTTCTCTCCCACCATTCACGGATAAAGTCTGTTTTATCCACATAAAAACAATGATTTGTAATCATTTTTTCAAAATTCTGCACCCCGATTGCTACCGTTCTCGCCATAACTGCCTCCTGAAAAAATTTCTTTTTATCAGTATAGCTGATTCTCCCCCGGATTGCAATTCCGTAAAAGGCTTCCTGTTATGGTGTTCCGCCCTGGCCCAGATATTCCAGGATTCCCTCTTTCACCGCCTCCGCCACCTTCTTCTGATATTCTTCCGTGGCCAGAAGGGCCGCTTCCTGGGAATTGCTCAGAAATCCGCATTCCACAATCACCGTGGGCGTTGGTGTTTTTTTCAGAAGATAATAGCTCTCATTTGCTTTCGCCTGCCGGTGGTTCTGAGGGTCCAGACTGGCCACCATGGTCTTCTGCAGGGTTTCCGCCAGTTTTTTCCCTTCAACAGACTGGCCGTAATAGAACACCTGAGCTCCTTTGACCGATTCGTCCGGATAACTGTTCTGGTGGATACTCACGGTAAATACCGGTTTTGTCTTCGTGATAATCTCGCAGCGTTTCCGCATGTCTTCCACCTTTTTGTTATTGGAGGACTGCTGATACAGGCCGTTTTCATCGGTACGGGTCATGACAATTTTAATCCCTTCCTGCTCCAGCAGCTTCTGCAGTTCTCTGGAAATTTTCAGGTTGATATCTTTTTCCTTCTCTTTGTTAATCCCGATTTTTCCGGGGTCGTCGCCCCCGTGTCCGGCGTCGATTACAATACAGATTTCTCCCTTCTGCGCCCGCATATTTTCCACCATATGGGCTCCCTCTCTCGCAAAAAAATATGCTCCCACCAGCAGCACCAGAGCCATCACAACTTCTATTCTCTTCTTCATATCCGATTCACCTGATTGTCTTTATCAATAAGATATGTCGGAACATAAAAGACTAGTACAGAAGTTTCCTTTCCCTCTTTTATTTTGCAGATTTTCTTCCCTCCAGTTTCCGGTTTAACCGTTCTGCTTCCCGGTATTCTTTCCAGAAAGAGAGCAGCAGCACTCCAAGATACACAAAAGCAACGGCCCCCACCATGCCAAGCACCTGTTTCAGACTGCCAAAGGAAAACCAGCCAAACCGGAAACCGCTGAACAGTACCACAATGTTCACATAGACATAATAGAGCAGAATCCGCACCAGCATGGATTTCCCGGATACCTCCCGCTCACCGTCCGCAGGTATCACCAGACTGCCCAGAGTGCAAATCAGAGAGAGGCCCAGAATCTGCCAGAGGATTTCCACCTGAAGATTCAGTTCCCGTCCATAATATACCGTAATATACAAAGCTGTCACAAACAGGATTCCCGTGGTAATCTTCACGAACAAAGACAGCATTGCCTCCAGTCGTTTCAGCATAATCTTTCCCTCCTTACACACCCAGCTTCTCTTTCAGCATCCCCACATACTGTCTGGAAATAATCACTTTTTCTCCGTTCTCCAGAAGGGCTTCATAACGTCCGCCGAAGGCCGGGGCCAGCCTCCGGATTTTATTCAGATTCAAAATGGAAGATTTGGATACCCGCAGGAACTCCCGTCCCGGCAGTTCTTCCAGCAGTTCATAGAGCCTGCTTTTCACCTGATATACCTCCGAACTGCAGTACGCAAACACTTTCTGATCCACTGCTTCAAAATAATACACATCTTCCGGCTCCACAAAAAACATGTTGTTGTCCTGATATACCGTAAGTTTGCCGCCGCCCTGTTTCATCTGGTTAATCAGTTTCATCAGATCTTCATTCAGAGAACTGCAGCGGATGATAATCTCATCTTCTTCCTCCGGCCCCGTATCCAAAATAGTCACTTTCATAATTAGCGGTCACTGATATCCTTTCTTTTCTGCACCAGTACAGTCAATATAAATGCAATTATACCACAGCCGGCCAGAAATAACACCTGAAAAAGGGAATCCACCGCTTTCCCGCCCATTTCCACCGTAATTCCCATGTATTCCCGGTATTCCGTCAGCAATTCTGCCGGGGTTCCCGCAAAAGTGGTTTCCAGCGCCTGTTCACAGCAGACGGTTCTCATCAGGGAGGCCCCATGAAATATGGGAATATATTTCAGCACTGCGGCCACACCTTCCGGCAGATTTCCCATGGGCAGATAAATGGCCCCCACAAATCCCACCAGCGTGCCCACCACAGTTCCGATTCCGGACCAGGCGCTGCTGCTTTTTACAAACAGCGTAAAGAAATACATTACCACTGCAAATACACACACATTCAGCACAATCAGACCTGTAATCCGCGCCAGGGCTCCAAAAGTCAGCCATGTTCCTCCGGTGGCTGCAATGTAACAAAGGGCGGCTCCCAGCGTCAGCATACACATAAGCACCCCCACCAGTACTGCCGAGGCCACATAGGACAGAGCAATCACACCCTGACTCACCGGAGCGGAATACAGGCTGGCCAGCCTGCTTTCAGATAAATCTGACACCCGGTTTCCAAGAACTGTCAGCGTAACAGTAACTGCATTTACAATCAGGATTCCCGCCAGTGTCCAGTACTGCACCAGTTCTTTCGCATGGGCTGCATCCAGATCCTTATTCCGGGCGCCACCGTACTGGTTCAGCAGATTTACCACACTTTCTTCATTCATATTTCCCAGAAATACCCCCATCAGCATCAGTACAATCAGCATGGACAGCAGTGAAAAAAACACTGCCCCTCTGTCTCTTAAAAATATCAGGCAGTTTCTCCTGGTCAGACTGAAAAATTTTTTCATGGCAATCTCCTTCCTGCGGCAGCTCCCACTGTTTCATGATTCTCCTGAATCTCCGTCACGTTCAGAAATACATCGTCCATGGTACCCTGCACCACCTCAAATCCCGCTATTTTCTGCTCCAGAGACTTTACCAGGGGAATGGCGGACAACGTATTGTCCATCCGTACCAGAATCCGTTCTTCCCGGAGCGCCCAGTTCAGGTTCCGGACGTCCAGTTCTGCCTGAATCTCCTGAGTATATTCTTTTTTGGGTACCAGATACAGTTTGTCTTTTGCATATTTTTCTTTCAGAAAAAAGGGCGTTCCATATTCCACAAAATGTCCCCGGTGCATAATCCCGATATGGTCTGCTTTTGCCGCTTCTTCCATGTAATGGGTGGTCAGAAATACCGTCATGTTCAAATCCTTTCGGAGACTGTGCACCGTTTCCCACATGGTTTTCCGGGTGGCCGGGTCAAGGCCTGTGGAAGGCTCATCCAGAAACAGAATATCCGGCGTGTGCATTAAGGCCCTTGCAATCTCACATTTTCGTTTCTGACCGCCGGACAGCTTTCCAAAGGGGCGTTTCAGTACATCCCCAAGCCCCAGAATTTCCGTTACACGGGCGAGGTTTTTCTTTAATTTTACCGTATCTTTCTCGTACAGGCCTCCTCGAATCAGCAGGTTCTCCTTTACGGTCAGTAATTTATCCAGACAGTTATTCTGATACACCACACCGATGTGATTTTTGATTTCCTCATTGTCTTTTCCCAGCTCAAACCCCTGAATCAGGGCTTTCCCTCCGGTGGGCTCCTGCAGGGTACAGAGCATATTGATGGTAGTGGATTTTCCCGCACCGTTCACGCCCAGAAATCCGAACAGCTCTCCCTGTTCCACGGAGAAGCTGATATCATCCACGGCCTTCACATCTCTGTAATATTTTTTCAGATGTTCCGCTGTTATGGCTGCTTTCATTTTGAATCCCTCCTTTTCCAGTTACTTTACCAGATAACAGAAGGAATACAAGGGCCGGATGGGTAACATGCAAAAGAGACAGGTCAACCTGCTAAAATAAAAGGTAACCTGCCTCTTTCTGTTCATCCTCTATCCCCAGAACTCATATTTGTTTCCCGGAAATCCATAACGGTTCCCGCCAGAATTATATTTCGTGGAATAGCTCAGGGCATTTGCCCTGGCATTATCGGCAATCTGCTCTCCCAGGAAAGCTGTTTTCGCGGTAAAGGTTCCGGACGCCCCGAATAATTTTTCCAGACTGTCCACATCCGCTTCCTTTAATTTGTCTTTATCCACACTTAAAGTTCCGTCTTTTTTGATGGTAATTCCCGCTGTTTTAAAGGCCTCGCTGTTCTCTGCGGCAGCATCCTGCAACATTTTACAGTAATAATAATCCATGGAAGAAGTACCGGACTTTAAATCCTTCAACGTACTGTTGTAGCGCTCCAGCAATTTTTCCACATGCTTCTGTATTTCCTCGCTGCTGCCGCTTTCTTTCGCCCTGGCAAACATGGAATCCTGCCCCTCCGCCAGAAATGCCTGTGCGCTCTGTGCCAGTTCCTCCGCTGCCTTTTCCAGCTTTTCGCAGTTCTTTTTCCGGAGCGGATTTGTATTTTTATCCACCCCGAACATATCTTCCAGGCTGTTCGTATTTTTGTTCAGATAATCAACCAGCGACATATTTACCGGTACTCCGGCTCTCCTTGCTGTTGTATTCAAAATCTGGTCTGTCACTCTCATCTTCATACCTCCGTTTCTGTTTCCTGCTGCAGCATTACCATAACTTTAAATGTATTTTGGCTTATTCTGATATCCATACTTCCCAGACAGCGCTCTGCAATCTCCTTTACATTTTTAAGACCGATTCCATGCTCCGTCTGCCCGGAAGACTCTGACCTTTTTCCGGTGGCGGGAAGCTCGCTGCCTTCCTCCCATTTCACCGCTCCGTCAAAGGTATTTTCCACCTCCAGCAGCAGAAACTGCTGTTTTCGTTTCAGGGAAAGGCAAATTCGGCGCTGCTGTTCATCCGCAAGTCTTTCACAGGCCTCCAGCGCATTATCCAGCAGATTGTTCAGAAGAATTCCCAAATCAAAAACCGGAATGGTGTCCTCCGGCCTGTAATAAAATTTCACCTGAAAATCAATTCCCAGAGCGGCAGCTTTCCGGTATTTGTCATTGATAACCACATCTGTTACCGGATTTCCCGTGGCAAACCGGTAGTCCAGAGTTCCCATGGTGTCCTCCAGCTTATCCATATACTGCTCTGCCGCCTGGTAATTCCCTCCGGCCGCCAGCCCTCTGATACTGGTCATATGATTTCTCATTTCATGGCGAACCTTACGGAGGCTTCCATAAAAACGTTCCGCTTCCTCCAGACGCTGTTTCAGCAATTTCATCTGCTGTTCTTCCACAAAATGTTTCTGCCGCTCCTGCTGCAGATGTTCATACCGCTGAAAAATGCAGATAGCTGACACTTCTCCCGCCCAGAGCAGCAATGCAATCACAGGCACTTTCCACAGCATGTCTTTCCTCTCCTCAAACAGAAAAAACATTCCCTGTTCCATTTTTATCATGGACAGCTCCAGCACAATCCGGGCCAGCATTGCTCCTGCAATGTTGAGGACAGACAGGAAAATCACATCCTGCCACTTCATGTCCCAGGATTTTCTGACTGTTTTTCCCAGAATTTCAATCATGGTGAAAAGCACCAGCCCGTAGACAAATACCAGAACTATCTGGCCCAGAGCAGTATTCCGGTAAACCAGACTCAGATAGTCCGGGGCCGCCGAATCCAGGGCCGCAAAAACTTTCTCACTGCCATACTGGTATATGCTGTTGGAAATCAGGAAGCTCAGCCCGTGAAACTGATAAAACAGCAGCAATACAAACACTGGTTTTTCCAGGCGCCTCTGATACCGCGCAAAAGCAAAAACCAGAATCAGAACCGCCGACAATGTATACCGCACCCATGCGGGTACTTCCGGCCACAGACCTGCCAGAACATTGACAATTGCCAGAATTCCCGTCAGGACAATATCTGAAACATGTTTCCCGGAACAGAAAACATGCCACATCACTGAAAAGCACAGAACCTGCACTATAATATGCAAAATTCCGGAAAGGCTGAGCAGCCATTCGTAATTTGCCTGATTCAATGGTATTCCTCCGCAATATAATTCAGGTACGCTTTCACAAACTCCTGATATTTGTATTTTGAGATTAACAGGGTATCGCCGTTTTTCATCCGCACCTCAGTCCGGCTGTACCGCTCCACATATTTCATATTTATCAGATAGCCTTTGTGTATCCGGAAAAATTGATTCGGAAGTTCTTCTTCAAGACGGCTGATTTTCCCATAAAAAATGATTTTCTCCTGAGCCAGGCACAGAATCACTTTGCGGTTGCTGCTTTCTGCATAATAAATATCTTCTGTAAGCACTTTTCTGGTGGTGGTCCCGGTGCGCACCAGCAGTTCCCCGGAGGATTCCCCCTTTCTGTCTGACAGACAATGATATTCCCGCACCGCCTGTTCCAGTACTGCTGCAAATTCCGGTTCCTTTATGGGTTTTACCAGAAACCAGAACGCATGAACGGAAAAGGCTTCCATGGCATATTCCGGATAGCCTGTCACAAAAATCAGCAGGGGCAGGCTTCCCAATATGCCTTTTCCCTTTTCTTCCGTCCGGTTTCTGACTTTCCTGGCCACTTCCATTCCATCCGTTTCCTTCATGGAAATATCAAGGAACAGAATATCCGGAAGTTCCTGCTCCAGATGTTTCAGCAGTGCCTCCCCGGACGAAAATTCTGTTATCCTGCAGTCCGGCTCATACAGTTCTGTCAGTTTACGCAGATAACTGCGCACATATGTTTCATCGTCACAGATTGCTATGTTCAATTTCTTTCACCTCATGACTTCCGGGAACCTGTTTCCGGTCATTTATGTTATCGGCGCTTTTTTTCCGGTTTTTCCGAAAATGCAGTGACCGGACATTTGGCTGTTGTGACTGGCCTGCCGCTTACATTTACCTATAATCATATCTATCTTCTTTTTCCCGGTATATATTCTCTGTCTTTTCTGTTTTTCGGCTTTTTTGGCTTTTTTATAAGAAAAAATGCCCGGCATTTTGTGGAAAACAATTTTGGGAAAATCCGCACAGAGTACGCCTGGCTGTTGTTAAGAGAACAAAGTGGGCAAGCCCACTTCAGCTCCCCTGTCCCTCAGTCTTGAGGGGATTGCACATTTTGTCGCGCCGAGTGCGGTCACGTAGTGACATCTTCCATTCGCACGAGTGCGCATCCCGCCCGGCCCAAACAGACATAAAAACTGGTACATAATCGTTTCCTCCTTCGTAAAACCCGCCGCGCTCATGATTTTTCTTCATGAACGCGGCGGGTTTTCGTTCCCTAGTTCACATATTTAATAATCGTATCCCAGGCGGAAGGCCGCTCCAGCCCCAGCTTCCAGTAAGCTGCTCCGGCCAGATTATTCTGCTTCATGACTTTCAGCTTCTCCTCCAGAGAAGCCTCGTTCTCAATCCACATTTTATACGTCTTACCTCCGTTTTCATACTCCGCAATGAACTGTCCGTCCTCGTCAGACCAGATGGGCTGGGCACCGTTAGTGGTATAACGGTTTTCCACCGTCTGCATACCTTCCTCCGTACAGGTAAAGGTATAGGGCAGATAATCCTCGGCAGCAGACTCCACATCCTCTCCGGCTCCTTCTTTCGGCGTCAGCTCCCAGATTCTGCTATAAAAAGGCATACCCAGAATGGTCTGTTCCGGCGGAACCTCTTTCAGGGTATTCTCCACACCCTCCCGCACAAAACCAATCGAAGCTACAGAGCCAATATCCTCAGAACCGCTGTAATGTTCATCGTACCCCATAATGATCACGTAATCCGCAAATAACGCCTGCTCTGCCCGGTTATAAAATGCAGTGTAATCTGTGGGCACATAATTATCCACGGAAAGCACCAGATTATTATTCTCACATTTCAGAGACAGTTCCCGGATAAACTGTATATATGCGTCCCCCACCTCGCCGCTCAGTGCCTCAAAGTCCAGATTAATTCCGTCCAGATCATATTCAATAGCCGCTGCAATAATCTGGCTGGTGAGGTAATCCCTGGTGGAACTGTGAGTCAGCACATAGGTACTGTCTGCATCCGGATTTTCCAGATTGCTGATTAACCCCCATACTTCCACATTGTTCTGGTGACAGTAATTAACGTAATCCCGGCTGGCCAGCGAATAAATATTTCCGTCGTTGTCATTCAGGTAAAACCAGGTGGGAGATATTACATTCACCCCTTTGGTGGACTGCAGAATACTGGAAATCTTTCCATTTGCTTCCTGGCTTGTCACCTGATGCCATCCCAGGCTCACCGGTCCCTCTTTCAGTAAATGGGAAAATACAGGCTCCTCAAATTCCCTTGCCAGAGTTTCCGTACCTGTTTCTCCCAGCCTTTTATTCTTCAGCCAGCCAATCATGCCATCTTCTGTGCAGACTCTGCTCCAGTCTTCTCCCGTATCCAGAATAGTCACCCTGCTGTCCTTTTCCAAATCTGCCACGATGGGGCTCTTAATACCGCCTTTCACACGGATTTCCGTCTTTTTCCGAACAGGAGCGGTCTGAATCTCTCCCCAGACTGAGGTGATTTTCACCCGATTGGGGCTCTGATACATGGCAAAATCCATATTGGTATATTTCTGTACAAAATCAAGCGCCAGATACATATGCTCTCCATCCACCCGGACAATCACATAGTCTGTGCTTTCATTTTTCCTGGTCACCGCATATTCCATGGCGCCTGCATTTACGGAAACAACATCCGTACCTGTTACATACCGCAGAATATTTTCGTTGTGATCCCAGTAAAACCGCTGATTCAGGTATTGCTGCACCAGTTTATAGTCCATATATACATGGCCGTCCCAGTATTTTGCCTGTTCTTCCAGAAGCTGATTGTCCAGAACCACCGCCAAATCCTCTTCATTCTGAACATTATAATATTCATTCAAATCGGCGCGTTCCTTACTGGGGCTGTATTTCTTAATCACCACGCTGAGCAGGGCCAGCAGAACCACCACTGTGATAAAAATAACTGCTGCCAGTACCGGCGTCATCCGATTCCGGCGCCTGCGTCTGTTTCTTCGGGAAGACCTGCGCGGACTCCGCCTGGCGGCTGCCCGTTCCCTCCTGCTTTCCGTATCTTCTGCTTTTCCTTCATTTCTCCCCGCCATTTCTTCCGGCGTCCTGTCCGTATCTGACATTTCATCCTCCTATGTAGAAAACCCCTCATGTAAAAACACAAGGGGTTATTCTCAAATTTTACTCAGTATCTGCAATGCGTCTTCCTTCAAAATCAGTTCATAATGTTCTTCGCAATACGCCCTGATTGCAGATGAATATTTTTCCTGATGTGCATATTCCGCCAAAATATTACATACCTTGTTGAATTCCTCCGGTGTATGCTGACTCTTACTGATAATCAGGTAATACTTCCGGTTCAGTTTATTTTTATACAGCACGTTGCAGCCATTATAGAATCCTTTCAGCACCCGTGCCAGCCGGTTTACTTCATCCAGCTCATCAAACACAAACAGCTTGGTGATGTCCACCACAAGAGGTTCTTTCTCTTCCTGCTTCTGTCGGATAGCCTTCTCAAGGGGAATAAAATCGTTGTCACAGTTGGCTGTTTCCGCCCCCTTGCTCTGCTCCTGCAGTTTGCGGACCAGATCCAGAATATCATCAGCTCCTGCTGTCTCGAACACTCTGTCGCTTTCCTCCCCTGTATATTCCTCCCTGGTATCGTCTTCCGGGTCGCCCGGTGCAAACTGGGAAAACCTGGTGTCCAGCTCTTCCGGATATTCCACCTTCGTTATAATCAGTATAATTGTATCCGCTGACAGAGGAATGGCTTCAATCATTAACGGAATGTCCTCTGCCTCAAATCCACATTCATAAGCTGCCTGCTGCATCATGTCCCGGAAAAGCATTTTGGCCTTCTCGGTTCCATACGCCAGTTCGCTTAACTTGAGCTGCCGATCCGCCAGATCTTCTCTGGTGAGCGTGCAGCGAATCTGGTTCTCATTTACCTTTTCAATTTTCATGTAATCCCTTCCTTCTTCTAAATGGCCACATCGGGAATTTATATATAAATACAACAATGAACAATATAAATTATACAGAAATCCAGTTATTTTCTGCTTTTTTATGGTACTCAAAGTATATTACATATTCTTGTATTTCGTCAAGTCGTACTCTCCCCGTTTTTCTAAAAAAAATATTAATTTTCTAAACATTTTTCAAAAGCTATTGCATTTGGTAATATTTGTATGCTATAAATGATTCAGAGATGTCAGTCCGGTTCCGACAGAAAGGAGCCCACAACATTTTTTTCGGCCTGCGGCTGCTTTTCCTTACCTATTATAACACTTTTTTTCTGAAAAGTAACCCGTCGCAGGGTCGGGAACTTATGGCAGAATTTTTCCAGATGATGGTTCTGCCAGTCTGTAAGGTCTTAAAGACACATTTCATCAAATGTTATCATGTATTTCCCCGTTTCTGTATCATCTTATTTCGCATACCGGTGCCTGAATAACGTATCGGGCTCAATAAATATAGTATGTGGAAATCCGATAAAATTAACCCGGAAACACGCAGACGTCTGACTGCTCATATTCAGATACATTTCATAAAACGTCGGTATTTCGGACTCTGTTCCTGCCCCGCCGGGGCATGATGGAACTTCTTACTATACATCTCAGCAGAAAGACCTTTTCAGACAAGCCAGAACTTTCGGAAAATCACTATTATAAATTGCTGTGCTGGCAGTTATGGAATATTCCATTCCATACTTTGGGATAAGAAAAAAGAACCTGGATTTTCCAAATGTTCTGTTTATTCCGGAAATATCTGAAATTTCCGGAAACATCTGTATGGGACAGCCCGTACCGCTGTTCCATCTGCAGATTTTGTTATATCACGAAATAACTTCATAGTCATGAAGAAGCAAAGGAGGGGGAATCGTTCAGGTATTTCATTTTGGATAAGTAGAGAAATCTTATTCACGAATCATATATAAACCGGATATTTTCGGCATATGCCGGATATATCCGTTACATTTGAGCAAAAGAAAAGGCGGGGTAATCACATGATTTCATATATGGTGATTACTCCGTTCCTTTATATTGCTCCGGACTTATTTTGCCAGAAAATCATTGATTTTATTTACCAGTGCATCCGGCTCTATTCCATGCACCATTGCCGCCTCTGCAATTGTTTCCATCTGGGATGAAGGACATCCAAGACAATGCATACCGATTTCCAGTAAAATCGGCGCAACATTTTCATCAATCTGAAGCAGTTCACCAATCATGGTTTCTTTTGTCACCTGAGCCATTTTTCTTACCTCCTTATCATTCATATACATCTTACAGTACATGCATTTTTATATTATAATACCATTCTGCCTGTTATGCAATGTTTTATTCAAAGAGTTTTTAAACAGAATCCGGCCCCTTTAAGATTTGCTTTCAGCAAAGGGCCGGATTCTCTGACCAAATTTATACTTATGCTCTGTCAGATTAAAGATTCATAGAGTTTTGTAATATCTTCCACACTGGTTTCTTTCGGATTTCCAGGTCTGCAGGCATCATCGTAAGCTGACTGTGCCAGGAAAGGAATGTCCTCTTTTTTCACAATTTCTTTTAAATCCTGCGGTATTCCCACATCCTGAGAAAGTTTCTTTACTGCCTCCACAGCAGCTTTCCGGTATTCTTCCTGACTCATGGAATCAACACCTTCCACACCCATGGCTCTGGCAATTTCACGGTATTTTTCTCCGGTAGCTTCCGCATTATATTCCATAACGGTAGGAAGAATAATTGCATTTGCCACACCGTGAGGGGTGTCATACAGTGCACCCAGCGGATGAGCCATGGAATGTACAATTCCAAGTCCCACATTGGAAAATCCCATTCCGGCCACATACTGTCCAAGGGCCATTCCTTCTCTGCCTTCCGGTGTATTTTCCACTGCGCCCCGCAGGCTTTTTGCAATAATTTCAATTGCCTTAATATGGAACATATCTGACAATTCCCATGCACCTGCTGTAATATAGCCTTCAATCGCATGGGTCAGCGCATCCATACCCGTAGCTGCTGTTAATCCTTTGGGCATGGAAGCCATCATATCGGAATCCACGAAAGCCACAACCGGAATATCTTTTGGATCCACGCACACCATTTTACGATTCTTTGCATCATCTGTAATTACATAATTAATGGTTACCTCTGCTGCTGTTCCTGCTGTAGTAGGCACTGCAAAAACAGGAACGGATTTATTCTGTGTAGGTGCAACACCTTCCAGACTTACCACATCAGCAAAATCCGGGTTATTGATAATGATACCGATGGCTTTTGCGGTATCCATGGAAGAGCCGCCGCCAATGGCAATCAGGTAATCTGCGCCTGATTTCTTACAGGCTTCCACACCTGTCTGTACATTTTCGATGGTTGGGTTCGGTTTGATGTTGGAATATAATTCATATGCCAGCCCCGCTTTATCCAATACATCCAATACTTTTTTTGTTACCCCGAATTTTACAAGATCCGGATCTGAACACACAAATGCTTTCTGAAATCCTCTTCCCTTTGCCTCTGTGGCAATCTCCTGGATTGCACCTGCCCCATGATACGATGTCTCGTTTAATACAAATCTGTTTGCCATTTTCCCTCTCCTTTCTGGTCATACGGTTCCACAATTGAAACTGTATTTCTATTATCTCTGAAATCTTCTGAAATTTCAATAGTTCTTTTCCAGTTTTCACACTTTTTTGGTGACAGTTCAGCCATAGCCTGTGTTCAGTGTAAGTCATGCCTGCATGTATGCGCGGAGAATGCAGGCTGTTCAAACATGGGCCGTTCAATAGCATACTTATTTAAAATTCATATATCAGGTTACAGGAATCCGGCGCGTCCTCGTCGATATATCCCGTATCCCGAAAACCTGCTTTCTCATATACCCGCATGGCTGCTTTTGCCTCTTTTTTCACGCATACTTCCACACAGGAATATTTCTGTTCTTCTCCCAGAATCTTTAAAATTTCCTGCAGAGCTTTTGTTCCATGTCCTTTTCCCTGAAATTTTTCGTCAATCATAAACTGCTGCAGATCATAACAGGCCGGTTCTTCATCCAAATCCCGAACCATGGCAAGTCCCACCAGTTCAGTTCCGTCGGATATGGCAAATACTTTTGCCCTGTCCTTTCGGTACACATATCCTCTCGCCAGAATTCCTATGGACCGGGCCACAAAAAATTTCTGTTCTTCCGCTACCTTTAACTCTGCTGCCTGAAGCCAGTTATTTTCATCAATTTCTTTTAATACTGTCATTTTTCCTCCATCTTATCCGTTCGCTCTGATTACGAATGTTTACAAATAAAAATATGTTTCGGTCTGATTTTATCTGTTTTTCTGACGGAATGCAAGGGACAGGTAAGGTAATATGTATAATTCTGATTAGAGCAGACAGGGTCTTTCCTGTAGAAATCGAGCAGAGAAGAAACATCTTCCTCCTGCTCGTCGCGCGCCCCGCCGCATAACGTCATAATTCCGCTGCACGGGGCTGTACATAAAAAAGAATGCGCTTACGCATTCTTCGCGCGCGAGCGGATTGCCTGGCAATAAATTTCATCTCCGCGAGCTGCGCATCCGCCCGGAGGGCTTTTCTCTTATAGGAAATCTATATACTTTAGCACTTCACAGTGACACGGTGTTTCCTATAAGAAAAAAAGCACCCCTTTACGGAGTGCTTTCTTTTCTGAAATGCCCGTTTTACGGGCCCTCATGAATGAGACATCGGGGATTCGAACCCCGGACAACTTGATTAAAAGTCAAGTGCTCTACCAACTGAGCTAATATCCCATGATATAATATTATCTGAAAATATCTTACTGACAAGTGCCCAGTTCCGGAATCGAACCAGAGACACGAGGATTTTCAGTCCTCTGCTCTACCAACTGAGCTAACTGGGCATTGACTGAAAAATTGCGGGGACAGGATTTGAACCTGTGACCTTCGGGTTATGAGCCCGACGAGCTTCCAGACTGCTCCACCCCGCGCTGATATTTAAACAAATAAAATACAGCAACTCTATTTTATTTGCCTAATGGATGGAGAAGGATTCGAACCTTCGAAGGCGTTGCCAACAGATTTACAGTCTGCCCCCTTTGGCCACTCGGGAATCCATCCATAATATGAAAATACAAAATTTTCAAGAGCCGATGATCGGACTCGAACCGATAACCTGCTGATTACAAATCAGCTGCTCTGCCAATTGAGCCACATCGGCCTGCAATCTTCGGATTACATCATCAATCAGAATACAGTATCCTGATTAACATGAACAATGGGACCTACAGGGCTCGAACCTGTGACCCTCTGCTTGTAAGGCAGATGCTCTCCCAGCTGAGCTAAGATCCCATATTCAAACGACCCAGAAGGGACTCGAACCCTCGACCTCCGCCGTGACAGGGCGGCGCTCTAACCAACTGAGCCACTAGGCCATCTACAAAAGTATAGCAAAAACATTACACTTTGTAAAGTAATATTTTCTGTACCCTGAAAAACCCATACAGCCTACAGCCCTTACATCTCCTCTTCCCGTCTTACATCTTCTTCCTTCTTTCTTCCTCTGGTCAAGCCCTCGACCGATTAGTAGCAGTCAGCTCCATCCATTGCTGCACTTCCACTCCTGCCCTATCTACCTCGTACTCTCCAAGGGGTCTTACTTCTTTCGAATGGGACATCTCATCTTGAGGGGGGCTTCACGCTTAGATGCCTTCAGCGTTTATCCCGTCCGGACTTGGCTACCCTGCCATGGCACTGGCATGCCAACAGATGCACCAGTGGTCCGTCCATCCCGGTCCTCTCGTACTGGGGACAGCTCCTCTCAGATCTCCTTCGCCCGCGCCGGATAGGGACCGAACTGTCTCACGACGTTCTGAACCCAGCTCGCGTACCGCTTTAATGGGCGAACAGCCCAACCCTTGGGACCTGCTGCAGCCCCAGGATGCGATGAGCCGACATCGAGGTGCCAAACCACTCCGTCGATGTGAACTCTTGGGAGTGATAAGCCTGTTATCCCCAGGGTAGCTTTTATCCGTTGAGCGATGGCAATCCCACGTTCTGCCACCGGATCACTAAGTCCTACTTTCGTACCTGCCCCACCCGTCGGTGTCGCAGTCAGGCTCCCTTCTGCCTTTGCACTCTCCAGATGGTTTCCGTCCATCCTGAGGGAACCTTTGAGCGCCTCCGATACCCTTTCGGAGGCGACCGCCCCAGTCAAACTCCCCGCCTGGCATTGTCCCACCGCCGGCTTACGGCGGCTGGTTAGAAACCCGGTACTGCAGGGGTGGTATCCCAACAGCGGCTCCGCATGGGCTGGCGCCCTTGCTTCTTAGCCTCCCACCTATCCTGTACATGCAGCACCAGATCCCAGTACCAGACTGGAGTAAAGCTCCATGGGGTCTTTCCGTCCTGGCGCGGGTAGCCAGCATCTTCACTGGCATTTCAATTTCACCGGGTGCATTGTCGAGACAGTGCTCAGATCATTACGCCTTTCGTGCGGGTCGGAACTTACCCGACAAGGAATTTCGCTACCTTAGGACCGTTATAGTTACGGCCGCCGTTTACCGGGGCTTGGATTCAGAGCTTCGCACCGCGATACCCTGAAGGGCACCGCAAATACTAACCCCTCCTCTTAACCTTCCGGCACCGGGCAGGCGTCAGCCCATATACTTCACCTTCCGGTTTTGCATAGACCTGTGTTTTTGCTAAACAGTTGCCTGAGCCTTTTCTCTGCGGCCTGCTTCCGCAGGCACCCCTTCTCCCGAAGTTACGGGGCCATTTTGCCGAGTTCCTTGACAATGCTTCTCCCGTCGGCCTTGGGATTCTCTCCCCATCCACCTGTGTCGGTTTACGGTACGGGTACAGGATAAACAATAGCGGCTTTTCCCGGTACGCGCTCCACATGCTTCGCTACTTTCTTTCGCTCCGCATCACAGCTTCGGCTTAACGGGGGGATTTGCCTCCCCGCCACCTCTTCTGCTTGCACCGGGCTTTCCGTTCCCGGCTCATGCTTCCCGCATACGTCCCCACAGTTCTGTTATCCCGCAGTACAGGAATATCAACCTGTTGTCCATCGGCTACGCCTTTCGGCCTCGCCTTAGGTCCCGACTTCCCCAGGGCAGATCAGCTTTACCCTGGAATCCTTGGATATTCGGCCGGAAGGATTCCCACCTTCCTCTCGCTACTCATTCCGGCATTCTCTCTTCCCGCCTCTCCACAGCTCCTTCCGGTACTGCTTCTTCGTGGCGGCAATGCTCCTCTACCGATGTATTACTACATCCCGCGGCTTCGGCGGCGTGTTTCAGCCCCGGACATTTTCGGCGCAGGACCTCTCGACCAGTGAGCTGTTACGCACTCTTTGAATGCATGGCTGCTTCTGAGCCAACATCCTGGTTGTCTTTGAAATCCCACATCCTTTCCCACTTAACACGCACTTGGGGGCCTTAGCCGGCGGTCCGGGCTCTTTCCCTTTTGACTGTCCAACTTATCTCGTACAGTCTGACTCCCATGAACCATCTTTACGGCATTCGGAGTTTGATATTCTTCGGTAAGCTTTGACGCCCCCTAGGAAATTCAGTGCTCTACCTCCGCAAGACTCTCATGAGGCTAGCCCTAAAGCTATTTCGAGGAGAACCAGCTATCTCCGGGTTCGATTGGAATTTCTCCCCTATCCACACCTCATCGCCACCCTTTTCAACGGATGTGCGTTCGGCCCTCCACTCCCTCTTACAGAAGCTTCAGCCTGGACATGGATAGATCACCCGGTTTCGGGTCTGCGCTGTCTGACTGTGGCCCTTTTAAGACCCGGTTTCCCTGCGGCTCCGCACCTTCAGTGCTTAACCTCGCCGGACAGCGCAACTCGCCGGACCGTTCTACAAAAAGTACGCGGTTCCGCTTCCGCGGTCCCACAGCTTGTAAACACAGGGTTTCAGGTTCTCTTTCACTCCCCTCCCGGGGTTCTTTTCACCTTTCCT